>NZ_JAKUVY010000003.1:0-218674 GCF_026782125.1 Streptococcus oralis
GGAATAGATTTCTCTTTGCTTCCATCTTCGAAGGTTGGCTCTACTGTTTCATCGATTGGAACCAGTGGATCACCACCTTGGAAAGTTGGGGTGCCTGTTTGAGGGACACCTTGAGGACCTGTGCTCGTTGCGTTAGTGCTGGTTGGAACTACTTCTTTCACCACCGCTTGGTACTTAACGGTCACTGGGGTGCCATTGGCATCCACACGAGTCAATTCAAGCTCTGGTGTTTCACCCTTGAACTGTTTATCTGGAGTAAAGGTCACCTTACCATCTGCGTCCACCTCGAACTTACCAACATTTGGCACTTCTTTCACAGTTGTACCATTGTCAAATAGTGGAGTTGAATCAGCTGGGAATGGAACAGAATCATGACCTGGGGTGAAAGTCACTTTACCTTCTTGGACCTGACCTTGAAGTCCTTCAGTCTTATCACCTGAACCAGTCGGGGTAACTCTTTCAACAACTGGGGTATAGGTCGTTACAGCCGACTCTCCATTTTTATCCACCACTCCAACTTGAACTGGAGTTGCTGGACCATAGAAGGTTTTCAATGGAGTAAAGACAATTGTTTTATTTACAAGATCTAAATCGTACGTACCTTGGTCGGCAATGGTTAGCGAAGTTACCTTTTGTCCATTCTCATCATAAATAAAGACACTACTTTGGACTAGTTCAACGGATTTCTTTGCTCCATTAATGGTTGTTGTCCCTTTTGTAAAGTGAACCTCACTCTCGCTTGCTCTATCCTCATCAAACTGAATCATTGCTGCCTGCTTCTGCCCTTGAAGGCCTTTAGATTTCGCTGCACTTGCTGAAGGGACAACTGGAAGTGGAACATAATACACCACCCGATACCAGGTAAATTCTTTTTCCAACTCTTCATCTCTAGGATCATCCGCGGTCAATAAATATTCATCGAGAGCTCCTTCTCCCGACATTGTGTTTGCATCAATATCCTCTCTTGGATAATAGCCAGGAATTTCAGGCGAAATCACTTGAGACCAAGTTTGGTCTGCAGACCAGGCTGAGTAAGTCACACCTGCTGTCGCATCATTTGGTTGCCGTTTCGCCAAAACCTGGTCAATTCTCTTCGTGCGAGTAAACGAATGAGTCTCAACATGTTTTGGAGGAAGGAGTGATAAATCAGAATGGTTTGTTTTTTTGAGATATTCATAATCAATTTCGCGAGTTGCACGAACAGTTTCGGATAGTTCTGTTATCTTGTGTCTAAACTGAAACTTGAATTGTTTTGGACTAGCCGAGTCACCAAAGGTATGATCTGTAAAATCGTTACTGATCAGTTCATATCCTGCATCTTCCAATTCCTTAATTCGACGAGCAGGATCATAAGAAATTGGTCCGTTGGGTTTGCCTACAACTGTGTCTACCTGTCCTAGTTGCACTTCCTTAGACGGATCATTTACATCCACAAAGGTGAAACTTGCAGATGACAGTTTGGTGGACATTTGGATTAAAACATTATTGGACTCAGTGTACTTGGAACTACCATTTGCCAGAGCCGAAGAAAGATAAGCTGTAGCACCTGAGGCAGTATCTTGCCCGATAACTGCTCCATCGATAGGAAACTGAACCCTGCTTCCAGCAGCAACCGGAGCAGTCGAATGCCAACGAACTGCACGAATCTCTGACCAATCCGATACCTGTTCTGCTGTGAGCCATTGTGAAGCATTAATTTCTGCAGCAGTACCCGCAGTACGACTATATTGAACTTCCCAGCCAGAAGGTAGTGTTAGAGCTTTTGTCAAACTCACTGTAAATTGAGAACCACGATTTCTGGATTCCAGCTGTTTATCACCTTTCATCGGCAAGGATGATAAAACATAAACGTCTGAAACAGGCTGTTTCGCTGCGTTTTTATAGGTCACTCTGAAATCAATCTCATCACCAGGATAGTGCTCTTGGGTATTGTAGGCAAAGTGCTGATTTGTAGCTCTCTTCACTTCAGAGTAGACACCACTCGCTTCAGACGCCTGTACGACCACATTGAAGTCATGAGAGGTCGAATTTTTCGAAGTAATAGTAATGCCATCTAGTTCCCCCAAGTCATAACCATTCTGAGCTTGAACATCTGGAAGTTCCTCATCCCAGAAAGCAATTGCTTTATAGGTATAGGTCCCATTTGGAATTGTCTTGTTTTCCAACTTCAAAAGCGTTGGGGGCATAGAGGAGTCTGGGGTTCCCTTCACTTGGGCATAGTAGAGAGTTTTCCCAGTATCTTTGTAATTATAATAGACCTTAAAATTAAGGTTTCCACTAAAGTTTAATTGAGGGTCAGCCAAATAGGCTAAATGGTAAACTCCCGTCAAGTTTGCGAAGTTCTGAGTAGGGGTGTCTTTACCCGCAGTCCTTGTGATAAAATCTTCTTTAAAACCAGAAGCATCTGTGTGTCGATTGAAGACATCTGTCCGACGACGTCCAACCATCGAAATTTGCTGGATAACACGCGTCAATTCGGCTGAGGCCGTTTGAGAGAAGGAAACAGTGTTTCCAGTATTCTTAAAAGTGAAATCCGTTCTAGAATCCAACTTACTAATCGTCGAGTCTTTATAGAGACTTTCCCAATTATTAAAACGTGTTTTTGTCTGGAAAAAAAATGCCGAAGTATCATTTGTTGAGGACTTCCTCATCTTGATATTTTTAAACTTGTACTCCAGTTCCTTCACATCTTGCTCTTCCGTCAATCGTAGACTACGGGTGTTACTATTAAAAGTCCCTAATAACTCACCTGTAGCTTTATTGTATACTTCTACGGATGCGTCCGGTGAAGAGAAAAATTCATTCCATTGACGCTCCTCAATCACGTTTACTTCTCGATAAGACTCTCGTGAATCCTGTATTTTATGGGTGACCGTATAGTCATTGATAGGATAATCTTTTTCAACCTCTGCGACTGATGAAAGTCGAACATTAGAACGGTATTCTGTTTCACCATAAGAACGAATTATCTCCGAGTCAGACTGATTATAGTGTCTAAACTCAAAGAGAGAAGACTCTGACTGGTCTGTTTTTTGAACAAGGAGAGTATAAGGCAGAACGACCGTATTTTGATAGCTAGTCCCATCTGCTTTTGTATAGATACCCGTCACAGTTAAGTTTTGCGCTTTTCTATTAATATCTGCTACTTTGGCATTCTTTAACTTGAAAGAAATTGGAATGAGCTTGTTTTTATTGTTATTAACATCTTGAAGCGGATTGTTAGCTCTGTTAATGGTCAGATGGTAACCCGTCGCATCGGCAGTCCATCCTAGAGCTTTGGCTTCATCTGTCAATTCATAGCCTTCTTTTAGATCTATATTATAGGTATAAGATGTAACAGGATCAATGATATGCCCACCGACATCACTAATCCCCATACCATTGATCATACGACCATCAAAGACACCATTTCCATAGTTGAAGTAATCATTTCTTGCCGTATTATTCTTAGGATCTTTCGCACCATTAAATAGATAGTAGGATACAACAGATGAATCTTCGTCAACAATACCATCGTTGTTTCGATCGTAGCCAATGACCTGATTGTTAGACATTGGTGTCAGACCCCCTACCCCGTTTTCTAAGACTTTCCACGTGTGTTCAATGCTTCCAAGTTCTTTGAGGACATTGCCATTTTTGTCATAGAGCTTAGCAGTGGCGGTCACTTTATGGTCCGGCCCAATGGCTTGGACAGCACCTCCCCAGTTATGCGTCAGAGGATCTATCTGAAAAGTATAGACGAAGTTATAGTTTGCTCCACCTCTCAGATTAACGGGCTCTATCTTTAAATCAAGGTCTCCATTCGTTTTTTCTTGGCTGAACTTTACACCACCAACTGGAGAAGGGGTCAATTTAATAGCTTTCCCATTTTGGAAATGAATTTTGATATACCCACCAGAATAGTCTGCTTCGTGTCCAGTAATACTAAAGGTCAAGGATTCACGGACACTATCTACCGCATGGATATCTTTGATTGGCGAATGAGCTTGAAATGCAGCATTGACTTCATCTAGCGATCTCTTGCGTCTAGAAGAAGTTTTTCCGCTAGGTCCGCTTTCTTCCTTGCTTTTCTGCTCAGTTTGAGTTGATTCTAGAGATTGCTTTTTCTCCTCATCTAAAGAAGGCTGACTCGCTTCCTTCGTATTATCAACTTGTGAAACTGGTTGGCTCTGAGCGACTGGTTCAGATACTTCTGTTTTGGACGATTCAGTTTTATCCTTCTGGTCCTTAACTGCTTCGTTCTGTGTTACCTCTTTTTGAGGTTCAGAAATGACTTCCTGTCCATTCTCAGCACTTTTTTCCTTCTGTTGAATTTCCGCCTGGGTTTGTTGTTCCTTATTGTTGACTTGAGCTTCATCCGCTTGCACTGGAGAAGTAGCCATGATCATAAAGGTTCCTAGCAATACCGAACAGGTCCCAACACTTAACTTTCTAATCGAAAAGCGGGAAAAAGATTGATTAAAAAATTTTTTCTTCATCATTTCTCCTTTATATTCATACTTAATCTAACATAACAGCTTTATCATTATAACTTATAGTAAATAGAATTTCCAATAGAATGTTCATTTCTACAGAAATTTCTTTATAACTCCATTTGCATAGAAAAAGGAAGCTGTAAAACCAGCTTCCTTCTGTTGTTTTCGGCTCTATAATATTTGTAGTGGGTAAATCCCCTATGGATATCATGGAGCCTATTTTATTGTAGAAAAAAGTCCCATAAGATCTATAATGAAAAGCAACCAAACCATCATTAGAAAGAATCATATGGAACAATTACATTTTATCACAAAACTACTCGGTATTAAAGACCCTAACATCAAGATTGTAGATATCATCAATATGGATATACACAAGAAAATCATCGCTAAACTGGACTACGATGTGCCAGATTGCCCTGATTGTGGAAGTCTGATGAGGAAATATAACTTTCAAAAACCGTCTAAAATTCATTACCTTGAAACGACTGGTATGCCTACTAGAATTCTCCTGAAAAAGCGTCGTTTCAAGTGCTATCAGTGCTCAAAAATGATGGTCGCTGAAACTTCTCTACATCTTAGCTTTTCTTCAACCCACTACAGTTGACAAAGAACCTTTTTTTGGAGATAAGGGACTATTGTCCCAGCCTCTTTCGTTTATTCTTCTCTAAATCCTTGTAACTTTAAACCAGCAATCAGAGTATTTGGCTTCTTAAAGTCTTCTACACTATCCTTAAGTGATTCAAAGAAATAAGTCTTTTTAATTCTATCCATATCTGCTTTTTCAAGGTCAAGATCGATAACTATTCTCATCTTTTTATTATCGGTGATAAAATATTCAACTTTAACACCTGGCTCGTCCTTGATTTCAATATACTCTGGAGAGCTTTCCACAGCTTCGCGAAAGACTTCTTGAAATTCTTCCGGAGTAATTTCTGCAGGAATTTCCTCTCCAAATTCTCCCAGCATATCCATCTTGAATTGTTTTACAACATCCGTGTAAACAAAAGTCATGGTGACATCAAATTCTTCAATCTTCCCTTTGAGAACTTTGGTCGTTTCCTTGATTTCTTCTTTCACCTGACTTGACTTTGTGGATGAATCAACCGAACTTGCTATACTACTTGAATCTGTTGTTGCGGTGTTGGTTTGACCACAGCCAGCAAGAACAAGTAACGATGCAAAAACTAATCCTAAAACTTTCTTCATTCAAAGTCTCCTATTCCACACTGAAAAGATATGGATATACGGGTTGTTGACCTTGGTGAATCTCTACTTCAACATCTTCAAATTCTTCTGCGATTTCTTGGGCAATTTCATTGGCAAGTTCTTCGCTTCCGTCTTCACCGACATAGAAAGTCACAATTTCACTGTCTTCGTCCAACATATGTTTCAATGTTTCTATCAAGGTTTGGTGCATGTCAGGGTTTGACACGAGAATTTTTCCATCAACCATACCAAGATTGTCATTTTCATGAATTGCTAATCCATCGATAGTTGTATCACGAACGGCTGTTGTTACACTACCGCTGACCACATCGCTAAGGGCTGCAGTCATACGTTCTTTGTTTTCTTCGATTGATTTGCTTGGATCAAAGGCAAGAAGGCTAGTTAATCCTTGAGGAAGGGTACGCGCTTCTACCACTACTGCTGGTTGATCCAATACCTCTGCAGCAGATTGGGCCGCCATGAAGATATTTTTGTTGTTTGGCAAGAAGATGATGTTGCGAGCATTGACCTGTTCAACAGCCTTGATAAAGTCTTCTGTTGAAGGGTTCATTGTCTGACCACCTTCGATAACATAATCCACACCTTGAGCACGGAAGATATCTGCTAAACCTTGACCAGCTACTACTGCGATAAGGGCATACTCTTTTGTTTCAGAAGGCTTGTTTCCTTGAGTTGCTTCTTTTTCAACTTGCGCCTCGTGTTGGTTACGCATATTGTCCACTTTTACCTTGATCAAGCTACCATATTTGAGACCTTCTTGCATGACAAGACCTGGATCTTCTGTATGGACGTGAACTTTGACGATTTCATCATCATTGACAACAAGTAGAGAGTCGCCTAAGTCATTCAAGTAGTTACGGAATTCATCGTAGTCAAAGTCCTTAGAATAAGTCGGACCTTGTTTGAGAGCTACCATGATCTCTGTACAGTAACCGAAGGTAATATCCTCAGTTGCCACATGCCCTGCTACAGACTTGTGGTGCTCTGCATTGATCATTTCACTCATGTTGGCAGGAGTCGCTACAAAGTCTTCAGAAGCACTGTATTCACCAGTAAGAGCTGAGAGGAATCCTTCATAGATGAAGACCAAACCTTGACCACCTGAGTCCACAACACCAACTTCTTTCAAAACTGGAAGCATGTCTGGTGTTTTGGCAAGAGCTGTTTTAGCTCCTTCCAAGGCTGCACGCATGACCTCAACAGCATCATCTGTCTGTTCCGCTTTTTTCTTGGCACCAATGGCAGCACCACGAGAAACTGTCAAAATAGTTCCTTCGACTGGTTTCATAACCGCTTTATAAGCTACTTCGACACCGGATTGGAAGGCAAGAGCCAAGTCTTGACCTGTTAATTCATCTTTTTCCTTGATAGCCTGAGAGAAGCCACGGAAGAGCTGAGAAGTGATAACTCCTGAGTTCCCACGCGCACCCATCAAGAGCCCTTTGGCAAGAATGCTCGCTACTTCTCCAACTGTAGAAGCAGGCTTGTCTGCTACTTCTTTAGCACCATTTTCAATGGTCATTCCCATGTTTGTCCCAGTATCTCCATCTGGAACTGGAAAGACGTTCAATGAATTGACATATTCTGCTTGCTTATTCAAACGAGTTGATGCAGCCTGCACCATCTCTTGGAATAAACTGGTAGTAATTTTTGACACGATTATTCTCCTACAACTTTGATATTTTGAATGTAGACATTCACAGTCTGAGCAGTAATTCCTAGTTGATTTTCTAAACTAAAACGAACACGCTCTTGAATGTTTTTTGACACTTCGCTTATCTTTACTCCGTAGCTCAATACGGTATAAACATCAACTGCAATGCTACCATCTTCGGCTGCTTTTATAACAACACCCTTAGAATAATTTTCCTTACCAAGAAGGGCTTGGAAATTGTCTTTGAGGGCATTTTTACTAGCCATACCGACCACGCCAAAAATCTCAGTTGCGGCACCACCTACTACGGTTGCAATCACTTCATCTGTCAGTTCGATTTGACCATCTTTTGTATTAATTTTTACAGTCATTTTTTTTACCTCAACTAGTTGATACTCTATTTTATCATATTTCAGCCCAAGTGTAAAAGCAGAATGCTGTATTGGCAGATATTTACTCTATTTTTCAAATGATTTTATCCTTAGAGCAAAAGAAAAAGACCAGTTAGGTCTTTTCATTTTTATTAAACGCGTTCAACTTTACCTGATTTCAAAGCACGAGCTGAAGCCCAAACTTTTTTAGGTTTACCATCGATAAGAACAGTAACTTTTTGAAGGTTTGGTTTTACGGCACGTTTTGTTTGGTTCATCGCGTGTGAACGGTTGTTTCCTGATACAGTCTTACGACCTGTAAAGTAACATACTTTAGCCATTGTGTTTTCCTCCTATTAGATCTAATATAGCGGATGTGCTAGCACCACATACCGTACTATGTTATCACACTTTCTTGAATTTATCAAGGGCCTAAACTATTTTTTTATTTAACGTAAACAACTCCAAGTTTACCAAAAGCGACTTCTCCACGGATAATCAAGGTTTTGTTTGTTGGCGCTACAGGAGCATCTGCCTTAGCTGCACCAAAGGAGGTTTCTACTTTCAAATCGACACGCCAGTGTTGTGGAACATAGACGGTTGCATTCCCGAAGGCCACTTCAATATTTAAAGTTGCAAAATCACCTAGCATCTCTGCATTATCATAGTAGATTTTAGCATCCCCAAAAGCGACTTCCACTTGGTCATCTACGAGATCTTGATCTTGCTTATAGAAGGTCCCGCTCCCAAAAGCGACTTCCTTATCCGTGACGACTGTTTTTTTCCCATTGTACCACCATTTTTTTTCATTCCAGAACTTACTTGAGTGAGTGAGATAACCAACACCTAGCACTGCTAAGATGCTAGCCCAGATTAAAGAGTGGTTGGTAACAGGTAGCAAATCATAGGCAGAATTAGCAATGATGAGCGCCAGTAAACCTGTAAAAACTGCTGAAGTTAGATGGCGTCTGAGAATGGATTCAACTGACTTGTAGGCAAAAAAGACGATACCAATCAAAGGCCATATTTTGCCATCCAAAGAAGGAATGCCAAAATTTCCTTGCAGCAAGATCCAAGCTGCTAAAACCAATAAAACAATACCAAATGCTTTCTTTTTCATGTTTTTCACCTCATGTTTCTTAGATTTTCTTTTAGGAGGGATTGGTAATGTCGTGAGACATGAACCTCCTTGTGCGTCTGATAAAAGGAAATGGTGCCCGTTCCTGAAAAGGACTTGTCCACTGAGTAAATCTGACGGATGTTTGCGATAGTTGACTTGGACACTCGACTAAAATAGCGAGGCAAGATAGACTCCAACTCATAGAGCTTGAGGCGAACCTCATAAGCTTCCTTCTGGTTATGAGCGTAGATTTTGCTCCCTTCTGTTTCAAAGAAGAGAATTTCTGAAAGGTCTAGATAATATTCACCTGTCCCCTTGTAAAAAGTCAACCTCGGAGCCTTTGACTCTTGCAAGAGCCGTTGCAAATCTGCAATTTCATCTGTCAAAGCAGGGGTCTTGATGACAATTTCAGTCTCCTCTAAATTGCCGTCAATCTCAATTCGTAACTTCATCACATCTCCTTTCTGACTCTACTATATCAAAGCTAAGTTAGGAATACAAGGGCAAAAAAGCAAGTGGTCAATTTGAAGCAGTAAGTGGTTGTAGGACTAGCTTAACTTACATGTCAGAATAGGAAGAAAAGGAATCCCCACACCAGACCACAAGCATAGCCAACCAAGACATCCTTGGGATAATGAACCCCCCCTAAAACCCTCACCAGTCCCAGCAAAGCTGAAAAAATCAAGCATGCTAAGCCAACAGGTAGACTGGCATGCAGACAGGCCATGGAGATGATAGTTGCCGAAAAAACATGGCGGCTGGGCATCGACTGTCCCGAACTATCTTTTTCAAGCAGGGGACAGATATCCCAAGTTTCATAAGGTCGCGGGTGGTTGATTTTCTTACGAAACAGGGACAAAGTCACAAAACCTGATGCAGGAATAAGCACATAAACCCCAACTTGCTGACCAAGTCCTAGTTGCAGGTAAGTGGTGACTAGCAAGATCAAATAGACCAGGGGCATGGCGACTGTCATCAAACGATTGAAACTGCGTAACAGAAATAAAAGAGTGGGATGACTGATTAGTCTAGAGCTGATATTTCGATACCATTCTTGATAATTTTTCATTTATAATTCTCATTCATTACCTTTTTTCGTCTACAGGTGAGACGTTTGTCTTCTAGTATAGTGCAGAAAAAGAAGGCCGTCAAGCCTTCTTTTGATTTATTCTTCTGCTTCGTCTTCTGTAAATTGACTATTGTACAAGTCGGCGTAGAAGCCACCTTGCGCCATCAGTTCCTCATGGTTGCCTTGTTCAATGATATTTCCATCTTTCATGACAAGAATCAAGTCGGCATTTCGGATAGTAGACAAGCGGTGGGCAATGACAAAGGAAGTTCGACCCTCCATCAAACGGTCCATGGCTTTTTGAATCAACTCCTCTGTACGTGTGTCGACTGAGGATGTCGCTTCATCCAAAATCAAGAGTGGCGCGTCCTTGAGCAAGGCACGAGCAATGGTCAAGAGCTGTTTCTGTCCAACAGACAAGGTCACGGTGTCATCCAAAACAGTATCGTAGCCATCTGGCAAAGTCATGATAAAGTGGTGGATTCCCACAGCCTTACTGGCTTCTATCATTCGTTCATCACTGATGTCTGTCTGATTATAGACGAGATTGTCTCGAATGGTTCCTTCAAAGAGCCATGTGTCCTGCAAGACCATTGAAAAGGCATCATGTACTTCTGAGCATTTCATGTCCTTAGTATCCACACCATCGATACGGATACTTCCCTTATCAATCTCATAAAACTTCATCAAAAGATTGACAATGGTTGTCTTACCAGCTCCAGTCGGCCCAACGATCGCGACCTTTTGACCAGCATGAGCTGTCGCAGAGAAGTCATGGATGATGGTGCGCTCTGGTGTATAGCCAAATGACACATGATCAAAGACTACTTCCCCTTTTATGTTGCTCAATTGTCTTTCCTTATGAGATTCATCCTGCATCTCAGCTTCAGCTAGAAATTCTAATACACGAGTCATGGCTGCACTCGCTTGTTGCAAGCTCGTAATCCCTTGGGCAATCTGTGACAGAGGTTGGGAGAAGGTCCGTACGTAAACCATAAAAGCTACAATAATCCCTATCGTGATATGTCCTTCTAACGCCAGCGCGGCCCCAACGATGATGACTAAGACATAACTAAAGTTCCCAACAAAGAACATGGCTGGCATCATGATACCAGAGATAAACTGAGATTTCCAAATACTATCATGCAAGTCTTGGTTTAAACCTGCAAATCTCGCTTTGGAGGTGTCCACTGCGTTGTAGCTGGTCACTACATTATGGCCAGAGTACATCTCTTCCACATAACCATTGACGGCTGCTAGATTATTTTGTTGGGCTTTAAAATAACCCTGTGACTTGGCCATGATTACGGAAACCGCCGCAAAACCAACAAGGGTTGATACAACTGTTACCAATGCCAAAATCCAGTTCATCCCAAACATGGTCACCAAGACAGCAATCAACAAGAAACTAGCTGAAAGAACTGCCCCTAGACTTTGGTTGAGAGATTGCGCCGCCGTATCCACATCGTTGGTCACACGAGATAGAGTGTCTCCTTGTGAATGGCGGTCAAAATAGCCAAGTGGCAAACGATTGATTTTTTCAGCGATTGCTGTCCGCAAGCGTTTTGAAAAATGTTGGATACTTGTTGAAAAGATATAGGCCTGTGTATAGTTAAGGATGGCGCCAAATACATATAGAACAACCAAAAATCCAGCAATGTTTGACACAGCTACCAAGTCGATTTCTGTAGCCAAGCCATCTGAAATCAAGTTAGTAATTTCTTTAATCTTAGTTGGACCATAAACGGTAATGATACTTGAAATGACTGCAGCCACAACTGCTATTAGGAGAGGGAGTTGGAGGCCTGCCATATAAGGTTTGCACTGTTTCCAGACCGAAACTTTTTTATTTTCCATGTTCCAATTCCTCCTTTGATAGTTGTGAGTAGGCAATTTCTTGGTAGACTTCGTTGGTTGCAAGAAGTTCCTTGTGGGTGCCTTGTCCCACGACTTTACCTTGATCCAAAACTAAGATCAGGTCGGCGTCCATAATGGTAGAAATCCGTTGCGCTACGATGAGTTTGGTCATGGATTTTGTTTTCTCTGCTAGCTCTTGGCGTAGGACACGATCTGTCTTGTAGTCCAAGGCTGAGAAGGAATCATCAAAGATGAGAATCTCTGGTTTACGAGCCAAGGCGCGTGCAATGGCCAAACGCTGTCTTTGACCTCCTGAGAAGTTGGTTCCACCTTGGGCTACTTCTGATGCAAGACCTGCTTCCTTGTCCTCGATAAATGCTTTAGACTGGGCCAATTCAAGAGCTTGCCACATAGCAGCCTCACTTAGAGGACTTTCTTGACTCTTACCAAAGTCCAAGTTCCCCTTGACATCTCCAGAAAAGAGTACAGCTTTTTGTGGAATATAGCCGACCTTATTGCGCAAATCTTCCAAATCGTAATCTTGCACATTAACTCCGTCCACTAGGATTTCTCCATCAGAAACGTCGTAAAAACGTGGCAAGAGGTTGACAAGTGTAGACTTACCTGATCCAGTCGATCCGATGAAGGCTACGGTTTGACCCGCTTCTGCTTTGAAAGTGACATGTTCCACGACTGCTTCTGAGTTTTTAGAGTAGCGGAAAGTCACATCACGGAATTCCACTTGTCCTTGAACTGAAGGATCCGCTGTCTGGGCATGACTAGGATTTTCAATAGAAGAATGCAGATCCAATACTTGATTGATACGTCCTGCCGAAACCAAGGTACGAGGAAGAACGATAAAGAGTGCTCCCATGAGAAGGAAGCCCATCACGACCTGCATAGCATAGGACATGAAGACCACCATATCACTAAAGAGTGGCAGACGTTCTGTCAAACTTGCATCGTTGATGATATAGGCACCAATCCAGTAAATAGCTAAGGTCAAACCACTGGAAATTGCCATCATAATCGGGTTCATAATCGCCATCAATCGATTGACAAAGAGATTGAGACGCGTCACTTCATCATTGGCTGCTTCAAATTTCTCATCTTGGTAATCCTCAGCATTATAAGCACGAACAACCCGAATCCCTGTCAAGCTTTCACGAGTGATGCTATTGAGTTTATCTGTCAATTTTTGGATAACCGATTGTTTTGGAAAGGCCAGAGTCATGAGAACGGTGGTCATCAAGACATTCACAATAACAGCCACAACGACTGCCCAGAGCCAGTATTCGGACTTACCAAAGATTTTTCCAATGGCCCAGATAGCCATAATCGGCCCACGAGTCACTACCTGTAATCCCATGGTAAAGAGCATCTGTACCTGTGTGATATCATTGGTCGTCCGAGTCAAAAGACTGGGGATTGAAAAACGTTTAATCTCTGTCTGTGAAAAATCCAGTACTCGATTAAAAATATCGCTTCTCAAGTGAGTCGTGTAAGACGCTGCAACATGGGAGGCGAAAAATCCAACTGCTACTGACGACATAAAGGCAAGGAGAGATAATCCCATCATCTTCGCAGCTGGTGACCAGAGTTCACCTAACTGCGTTCCAGACGTTCCCAGTAACTCTGTAATTTGCGAAATGTAGGTCGGTACCTCTAACTCGAGATAGACCGAGAAACAAGTGAAAAGAATCGTAAGGACGATCATTCCCCACTCTTTTCCTATAATACGTTTAGCGAGTTTCTTCATTCTCTCCTCCTATCTTCTCAACATTTGCTTGCAATTGCCCGAGTACCTTTTCAAAGATTGCCAAGTCTGACTTTGAAACCCCCTCTAGCAGGCTCTGATCAATCCGATCAAAAAAAGCCTTAACTTCTTGCATCTGCGAACGCGATTTATCCGTCAGGCGAACAAATTTTGCCCGCTTATCGCTCGGGCTTGCCTCTAACTCGACCAAACCATTTTGCACCATGCGCTTGACTAGATTACTCGCCACAGATTTAGTAATATTGAGTTCCTGTTCGATATCCTTAATCAAGACCAGTTCCTCTTTTTGTTCACAATGATCTAAAAAACGCAGAACCTGCCCTTGCGGTCCACCCATAAATTCAATGCCACATCGCTTAGCTTCTTTCTGTACCATCAGATGAACCTGGTGTCCAAAACGTTTAAACATTAACATCGGCTTGTCCATGATTGCTCCTTTCTTACGACAAATATAGTTCTCACAAGAACTATTTAAGTTTCCATGAGAACTATTTTATCATTTTCAGAGGAGATGTCAAGAAAAAAAGTTTCCAAGAGAACTATTTTAGTTTAAATTGACATTAGACAATATTTTTTCTATAATAAGCACTAACTACTGTGGATAGAAATCCATTCACTCGATGAAGGGAGAGAACTTTCAAATGAAACCAGAAGAACAAAGAGTCTTAGGAATCTTAGCAACCATTTTTGGAGCCATCGCACTTTTAGGGTCCTGGATTCCATTTATTAACTATCTATCGTTTTTCATCGCCATCGTCGCATTTATCTTGGGGATTATCGGCCTTATCGTCAACCTCAAAAAACGAAAAACCATGGCCATTATCGGAACAGCTCTGTCAATTGCCTCTATCGTACTATTCTTTACAACCCAGGTACTGTACGCTAATATCTACAAAGATTTTGCCAGGGAGTTTAACCGCTCCTACAGAGAGGCCAGTGCCTCAATGGAACGCGAAGAAGAAAGCGACTTGACAGATGATAGCAGTGATTTCAGCTCTGAAGAGGAGGAAGAGGATTCCTTCACTTGGACCCAAGAACAGTTCGACGCCTTAATCGAAGGTGACCTTGACAACAAAGGAAAAGGTGGTACCAACTACAAGGATATTATCAAAAAACACGGACTGCCAGATTCCGAGTTTGACTCCACTATTGGGGGTTACAATACGAGAAAAGTCTCCTATATCTCTATTGGGGACAAGATTAAGACTGTTACCCTAACTTTTGCAAAAGATGACAATGGGCAACTCTTGCTCGTCCAAAAACATGCTGTTGGTCTAGGTCTAGGAAAAAGCAAGCAACAAAACGATTCTGAAACCAGAGTCTAAGTTCAAATATCAAAAAAACGAACAGCTAGTAAAACTGTTCGTTTTTCTATTAGAATCCATCTACGTTTGTGTAGATCTTTTGTACGTCTTCGTCGTCCTCAAGAACGCTGTAAAGTTTTTCAAAGGTTTCAAGGTCATCCCCTGACAATTCCACTTCTGACTGAGGAATCATCTCAAGTTCTGTCACTTGGAATTCTTCGACACCTGACTCACGAAGGGCAACAATAGCCTTGTGAAGGTCTGTTGGAGCTGTGTAAACAGTGATTGTTCCTTCTTCCGCTTCTACATCGTCCACATCCACATCTGCTTCGAGCAATTGCTCAAAGACTGCATCAGCGTCCTCACCTGCAAATACAATAACACCCTTGTTATCAAAAAGGTATGAAACTGAACCTGAAGCACCCATGTTTCCGCCATTTTTACCAAAGGCAGCACGGACATTAGCTGCGGTACGGTTAACGTTTGAAGTCAAGGTATCAACGATTAACATAGAACCGTTTGGTCCAAATCCTTCGTAACGTCCTTCTGTAAAGGTTTCGTCTGTGTTTCCTTTTGCTTTATCAATCGCTTTATCGATAACGTGTTTTGGCACTTGGGCTTGTTTAGCACGGTCGATAACGAATTTCAAAGCTGAGTTTGATTCTGGATCCGGATCACCTTTTTTAGCTGCTACATAGATTTCTACACCAAATTTTGCATATACTTTAGAGTTAGCTCCATCTTTAGCCGTTTTCTTGGCTACGATATTGGCCCATTTACGTCCCATTAGGAATCTCCTTTTTTCACATTTTAATCTTTCTTATTATAACACAAGTCCATCTGATTTTCACTAGAGGAAATGGATTTTCTTTCGTAAATCCAGCTAGGATTGTTCCTTAGCTGCCAAGATTTCCTTACCTTCTTTTATCAAGGGGTGACGGAAAAGAGAGAAGTAAAGTTGGATAGTCATGGCAACCCAGATAAGAGGTTCACAGAGGATGACTCCCCTATAGCCTGCCCAAGGGATAATCAAGACCACAAAAGCAATTTTACCGATTAGCTCGATAAAACTAGATACCAAAGGCAGGATTTTTTGGCCCAAGCCCTGCAAGCAATTGCGATAAATCAACAAGAGACTCAAAATCGGATAAAAGACTGAACTGATCTGCAAGTAGAGGCTACCATTTTCAATCAAGTAACCATCCGTTGAACTGGCCAAGAAGGAAATCAAGGTCGGACTAGCAAAAAAGAGAAAGATACAGACAAAGCCTGCCCACGACATGCTCAGGCGACTACCGATTCGAAGTCCTTGAACAATGCGGTCTGGTCGCTTGGCCCCAAGATTCTGAGAAGCAAAGGTTGTCATGGCAGAAGAAATAGCCGTCATCGGAAGCAAAGCAAAGGCCATAATGCGTCGAGCCGCTGTTTGCGCACTTATAATCACGGCTCCAAAAGTATTGACAGAAGACTGTAAAATCACACTACCAATAGACACAATCGAACTCATCAAGCCCATAGCTAAACCTTGCTCCAAGAGATCCGCATACAAGCTCTTGTCCCATTTGAAATGTTTAAACTGTGGCAAGAGTTCTGGAACGCTTTTGCGGATATAATAAAAGCAAAGAACCGCTGATAACCCTTGTGAAATGATGGTAGCAAGCCCCGCAGATTGAACTCCCAGATGCAGTTGCGTAATAAAATACAAATCCAGAACCACATTAACCAAAGCAGAAAAAATCAGGAAGCCAAGAGCTGCTAGACTGTCTCCAATGGACCGCAACAAACCCGCAAAGAGATTATAAGCGAAACTGACGCCTACACAAGTCACAATCATAGAAATATATTGATAGGATTGGGGAAGAATTTCTGCAGGGGTATCTAAATATTGCAAGAGTGGATACAGACCGACAAAGCCCATCAGCATGACCAAAATACTGAGAAGCCCTCCTAAAATCCAGGTTGCTGCTACTGCTTCTTTAATTTTAGTGAAATTACGAGCCCCATAATAGCGGGCAATGACAATCCCCATCCCATTTCCAACACCAAGCGTAAAGCCTATAATCAAGTCAAAAATGGCCGTTGTTGCTCCTACTGCTGCCAAGGATTCTTGGCCAAGAAAACGCCCAACAATCAAGACGTCAGCCGTATTATAAAGCTGTTGAAAGATATTAGACAGCAAGATTGGAAAGGCAAAGCTTAAAAGCGAAGGAAGAATAGGACCATGTATCAAGTCCACGGATTGTTTCTTATTCATAAAGCTATTATATCAGCTTTCTAGAGGAGCGACAAGGCTCTGTCACTAAGTTTGGAATCAATTGCTTACAGAGAGACAATTTGCTATAATCAAGAAAAGGAGGTCATTTATGAGTTTGACTAGTCAATTAATAACGGATGTATTTCCTGATCTGGATAAGGTTGAAAAGCTAAACAAGGAAGCTTTCCCTGAAGAAGAACGAGTTCCTCTGTCTGAGTTCTTGCGCTATCAGGACCGAGATGATGCCCACTTCTTTGCCTTTTATAACCAGGAAGAGTTTGTCGGCTTTGCTTTTGCCATCTCCAATCCAAAGGCCTTCTATATCAGTTTTTTTGCCATCATGCCCCACCTGAGAAGCCACGGTTATGGGAAGGAAATCATCGAAAAGCTGACTGATTTTTACCAGCGAACCATGTTGCTGGAAGTCGAGCGATTAGATGAAGAATGCGATAACTTGGAGCAAAGGAAGGCCCGCATGGACTTCTATCGCCAAAATGGTTTCAAATCAGCCAACGCTTTTCTAGAGTACGATGGTTTAAGTTTTGAAATTCTCTACCGTGGCGACCATTTTGACGAAGAGGCCTATCGCGACATCTTCCAAAAGTTACAGAATGAACATTATTTTGACTTTCATATAGAGTATCGTCGTTTTAGTGACCATTAAACAAGACTTATCCATCTGGTGAAGAACCTCTCTTTTCGATAGAAGCTATATATAAAAACGCATGCAATCTACGATTACATGCGTTTTTTATTTTCAACTGATCAGAATAAACTTTTTATTCTCTCTATGGCTTAAGCTTCTGCATTGCCTTCTGGAAGAAGGAAGTAGAGAACAGCATAAGCTAAGATTCCAGAACCACCAAGTAGGGTGAAGATGATCCAAAGTGCACGAACAAGTGTGTGGTCCATGTTAAAGTAGTCAGCGACACCAGCACAAACACCAGCAATCTTTTTATCTTGTACATTACGAACAAGGCGTTTTTCCATTATAGTAGTCTCCTTTTTATAGAATGTTTTAATTTTATCATCAAATTAAAAAAATTGCAACAGTTTTTTTAATTTTTTTTGATTAAATACTCTTTTATTACGCTTTTAAAGCTTATGGAGACTTAATAATTAAACATAAAAAGCAGAGAAGGGCTTCTCCGCTTTTATTTTTAATCTTCAATTTCGATTTCAAGTCCGTCGCCTAGGTCAAGCGTTACTTCTTGGTTAGGTACTAGATCTTCCGCAACAGAAGTAAGAGTTGTACCTTCTTCATCTTCAATCAAACCATATTGAACACGAACTTGATGGTCAATGGCATCAAAGATTTCTGGGTGATCCGCCAAGTATTTCTTAGCATTTTCAGATCCTTGTCCGATTTTTTCACCCTTGTAAGAGTACCATGCTCCCGCTTTTTGGATGATATCGAGATCACTTGCGATCTTCAAGAGCTCACCAGTCTTAGAGATCCCTTCTCCGTACATGATTTCAACAAAGGCTTCCTTAAATGGTGGAGCCACCTTGTTTTTCACGACCTTAATCTTGGTTTCCTTACCAACATTGGTATCTTTTTGGTCACCAGTTCCCTTGATTTGTGTACTTCCACGAACATCCAAACGGACTGAAGCGTAGAATTTCAAAGCACGTCCACCAGGAGTTGTTTCTGGATTTCCAAACATGACCCCAACTTTTTCACGCAATTGGTTAATAAAGATGGCAATCGTTTTGGTTTTATTGATCGAAGCACCGAGTTTACGCATAGCCTGGCTCATCATACGAGCTTGCAAACCAACGTGGCTGTCTCCAATGTCCCCATCGATTTCTGCACGAGGTACAAGGGCCGCAACTGAGTCAATAACAACAAGGTCAACTGCACCTGAGTCAATCAATTTCCCTGCAATTTCAAGACCTTGCTCTCCTGAGTCTGGTTGTGACAAGAGCAATTCGTCAATGTTCACACCAAGGGCTGCTGCATAGGCTGGATCAAGGGCATGTTCCGCATCGATAAAGGCAGCGATACCGCCTTCCTTTTGAGCTTGCGCAACCGCGTGAAGGGCAACCGTTGTCTTACCAGATGATTCTGGTCCATAAATTTCGATGATACGTCCCTTAGGATAACCACCTGAACCAAGAGCAATGTCCAGAGCCAAGGAACCTGAACTCATCACTTGAACTTTTTGCTCTGCACGCTCACCCAAACGCATGATTGAGCCTTTACCAAAGTCTTTCTCAATCAATTTAAGAGCATCGTTCAATGCTTTTTCACGATCAGCTCCAAATTTTTTCCCAATTTCATCTAATTTTTTTGTTGGTTTTTTCGCCATTTTGTTCTCCTATATTCTACTGGTCCTTAGACCTATCTTTTATTATACCAAAATTTAGTCACTTAATAAAGCCTTGCGAACTAGGTTAAAGGCATGCATAACCGCGATGTGACGAACATCTGCACGGCTCCGTCCTGCGATATTAGCCTTGATCACCTCTGTCCCTTTTGCATGCGCCAAGCCGATAAAAACTGTGCCAGCTGGATGCCCCTCTAGGCTATCTGGTCCTGCCACACCCGTCAAACTAACTCCATAGTCAGACTGAGTCTTGAGACGTGCCCGCTCTGCCATTTTTCGAGCTGTAAACTCTGAAACGACACCATGTTTTTTCAGTTCTCGTTCGGAAATATCCAACATCTTGGACTTTTCTTCTAGGCTGTAAGTGACAAAACCGCCATTAAAGATGGCTGAAACGCCCGAAAAGTCTGCTAATGTCCCTTGAAAGAGACCTGCCGTCAAGCTTTCTGCCGCAGTAATGCTTTTCTGTCTCTTCTTTAGCTCTTCTACAACGACACTTGCTAGACTGGTTTCTTCCCCATATCCATAACAGATGTCTCGTAAAGAAATTCCCTCGAAAGTTTGGCGATCCAATATTTGATTTTCTAGGATATCCAGTGCTTGATCAGCCTTTTCTTGACTAACTGCTTTTGTAGACAAGCGCAAGGTCACTTCTCCCGTCTTGGCATAAGGCGCCAAAGTCGGATCTGTTTGATGGTCAATCAAATCCGCCAAAATGGTCACCAACTGACTCTCACCAATTCCAAAGAAACGGAGCACTCGTGAGTATAACTTGGTACCAGTCATTAACTTGGGTAAGAGTTGATTTAAAACCATGGGTTTCAATTCACTAGGCGGTCCTGGAAGGACCACGTAGGTTACGTCATCCACTTCCGACACCCCCCCTACTGCTAAACCTGTCTCATTTGACAGTGGAGTTGCCCCTTCTACAATTTGGGCTTGGCGCTCATTATTCGGTGTACGAGCATAGTCAGGTCTATGAGCAAAGAAAATATCCAATTTTTCTTGCGCTTGAGGGTCAAACACTAGATCTTTTCCTAAAAATTTTGCCAGAGTTTGTTTGGTCAAATCATCCTCAGTTGGTCCCAAGCCCCCTGTCAAAATCACAAGATTGCTACGTTGACTCGCAATCTCAAGCAAGGACAAAAGACGAGCTTCATTATCTCCAACAGCTGTTTGGAAGTAGACGTCTACCCCGATTTCGGCTAGTTTCTCTGATAAAAACTGAGCATTGGTATTGACAATCTGCCCTGTTAAAATTTCTGTTCCGACAGCAATAATTTCTGCTTTCATGTTTCCTCCTACTTATCTATTCGAATTTTTTTGAAAAAATCGCAGGAAATTTCCCACGATTTGATTCTTTTCTTATTCTGCTTCTTCGTTTGAAGCGTTAGTACTGGTCGAAGGTGCTGTCCGACCAAAAGCTGTTTCGTACAGTACCGCATTGGTTTCCAATTCTGTCACTGGCTCTTTACCTAGTGAACGACGCAAGAGATTTTGCATTTCGAGCATATGTTCTGAAGTGACAATCTGATAAGAAATTCCCTGTAGCTCAGCATCTTCCCCACGCAATTGATGCGTTTCGATATTCTTGAAGGAATCTTGATAGCCGAGCAATTGTGGAATACTCTTGGCTGAAAGATCTACGTTGGTCTGCATGTTATCACTCAAAGCTTTGAGGATGCCTTGATAGTGGCTCACACTGTTTAGGCTCAAAACCTTCTCAACGATTTTTTGAATGACTTCCCGTTGACGTTTTTGACGACCATAGTCTCCTTCAGGGTCTTGGTAACGCATCCGTGAATACACCAGGGCTTCCTCACCATTCAAGGTTTGTTCTCCAACACCGATGGAAATCTTATTAAACTCTTCTTGGTCAGCAATCGAAATTGGGAAACCAAGTGTATTGTTGACGGTGATCCCACCAACTGCATCCACTAATTGTTGAAGTCCCTGCATGTTAACCATCACATAGCGGTCAATGTGGATATTCATCATCTTTTGAATAGTAGAAATTGCAAGTTCTGCACCACCATTAGCATAGGCCGCATTGAGTTTAGCTTCCTGAACTTGACCGTTTCCAGTCTCAATCTTGGTCAAAATATCCCGTTCCAAACTCATCATAGTGGTTTTCTTTGTTTTGGGGTTAACCGTCAGGAGAATCATGGAATCACTATTTCCCGCCCACGGGTCTGTACGTTCCACATTTCCCGTATCTACCCCCATCAAGAGGATAGTTAGTGGCTCTGTCGCTTCGATAACGTTGGTTTCTTCCCCGATTTTTTTGTAAGTCTTTTTACTTAGGGTTTCTGTTCCCTGTTGGTAGATGGTATAGCCATAAACCGCTACACCTAAAACTGTTACTGCTAGGAAACCTAGCACCATTCCAATTAATTTTTTAATCATCTCGTTATTCATTTATCAGCTTGCCCATAAGACAAACATCTAAAAATATCCCTTCTGCTAAATAGGCTCCTCTTTCTTGTAAGCCTTCTGTGATAAATCCCATTTTTGAATAGAGGTGGATCGCAGCCTCGTTTCGTTTTTGTACACTAAGTTGCAAACGGCGCAAGACACCACTGGCTTTAGCCCACTCGATGCCTTCTTCTAGAAGTATAGTCGCCAAGCCTTGGTTCCAGAATTTCTTTCGAACTGCTAGAAAAACATCACCGATATGTCGAACTCTTAAATGTTGGTCTGCTGTGATATTTAAGACTCCTGCAATCTCATCATTCAGTAAGGCGAGGAGAGTAATCTGATTCTCTGATGCAGCTTGTTTTTCGATAAAAAGAGCCATTTCAGAAGCTGTCATCATGATACCATTTTCATCCAAGCTAGTAAAATCTGTCTCTTGACCGACACAATCTAAAAATGCAATTAAGGCTGTAGCATCTGAAATCTCTGCTTCACGAATACTTAACTCATACTCCATCTTGAAGCTCCTTGATGAGTTGTTCAGCCCGAGAGCCATGAGCCGTAAAATGAAGACAACGACCCTCAGCTTCTTTCAAGATTTCCAATTCCAAGTAAGAATCTGGTAAATCTTCACCCAAAAGATGCCCCCACTCAATAACAGTCACACCACCACCAAAGAGAAACTCATCCAAGTCAATAGAATCAGCATCACCTTCGATACGGTAGACATCCAAGTGGTAAAGTGGCAAACGCCCTTCGTACTCTCTGACAATGGTATAGGTTGGACTTTTAATCATCTGACGGATATCCAAGCCCTTAGCAAGACCTTTTGTAAAGGTTGTTTTACCCGCACCCAACTCTCCAGTCAAGATCAGAACATCGTCTTTTTGAAGCAAATGACCTAATCTTTCTCCGAGAGCTAGAAGCTCTTCTTCATTTTTTGTGTGCATGCTACTATTATACCAAAAAGTTTTCTTTTGTGTGAATTTTCTTTATGGACTTACTATAACAATTTTGAAAAATTCTCCTCCACTTAAAAGAATACAACTATTGAAAAAACAAACAGGATATCCCGAATCAGGTGTCCATAAAAGGAGATTTCCCTTTGAATACATTTTGGAAAAAGGAAACGTGCGCATAGAAAACCAACACTGATATAAAGAAGAATCGAGGAAATCACTATGGGGTTCCTCAAGAAAACTATCGTAGCTAGAACGGAAATGACGACTGTTTTCTTTTTATTTAGGTGATTTTCTATATCGCGAAAAATTTTATCAAAAGGTAAGAAAATCAATAGATCTACTCCTAGCAAGAAAAAGAAGGAGGGTAAAAAAAGGTCAACCAATTCCTGCTGCAATTTGCTAGTGGTCTGGATGCTTTCTGAGAGAACCAGACAGGTTGCCAGAAGATTGACTACTAAAAGGAGGCAATAAACCAGACTCACTTTCTTTTGAACATGTAAAATACTATGTCTAGACTGGTCTGCTGTATGGAAATAATTTATCCCAGCACAAAGAACAGAAAATCCTACTATCAAAATCAAAAAATAAGCATTGGTCTGTTTTAAAGATAAAAAGGATTCTTTCCATAATAGACAACTACTAAAACTAATCTGGACGACTGCAATCAGTAACAATAGGCGAATTGATTTTACCATTTCTTTTCCCTCCCTATATGGGATTATACCTTGTGAGGAGTTTGAAATGATTGTTTCCGCCTCAAGTGTCCTTTTTTTGTGCTCAACTGACCAAAAAACAGCTCTGTTGTGCACAGAACTGTTCTTTTACCGGTCTAATCCTTAAACCAGAGAGCAATTTCACGTTTTGCAGAAGCTTCCGAATCGGATCCGTGAACTACATTTTGAATGGCTTGATTGTCTCCTGCAGCCTTGGCAAAATCTCCTCGGATAGTTCCTGGCAGAGCTTCTTCTGGACGAGTAGCCCCCATCATTGTCCGCCAAGTTTCAATCACTTTCGGACCTGATAGAATGCCCACCACTACTGGTCCTGAAGTCATAAACTGACGGATAGGAGGATAAAAACTTTTTTCAACCAAGTCTTGATAGTGTTGATCAATCAAAGCTTCTGATACTGCTGAACGTAACTCTAATTTTTCGAGTTTGAAACCTCGTTGCTCCATTCTTTGCAGAATTTCGCCAACCAGCCCTCTTTTCACACCATCTGGCTTAATGATAAAGAATGTTTGTTCCATATGGACACCTCCTTGGCATTTTAGTTCTTCTATTCTATCATACTTTATGTAAAAGTGGGAAAATTTTCTGAAATAAAACAAAGAGAACCCAAAGGTTCTCTTGTTTGCTTTTTTATTCTACTGTTTCTTCAACTTGGATTTCCACAACTTCCTCTACAGGAGCAAGTTCTGTCTCTTCTTGTTCTGGAGCCAGATATTCTGCTTCATTGACGGCTTGTGGTTCAAGGTTACGGTAGCGAGCCATACCAGTACCTGCTGGGATAATCTTACCGATGATAACATTTTCCTTGAGTCCAAGGAGATGATCTTTCTTACCACGGATGGCTGCATCTGTAAGGACACGAGTTGTTTCCTGGAAGGAAGCCGCTGACAAGAAACTGTTGGTTTCAAGTGAGGCTTTGGTGATTCCCATAAGAACTGGGCGACCAGTCGCTGGAACTCCACCTGCGATAAGAACATCCTTGTTGGCATCTGTAAAGTCGTTGATGTCCATGAGAGTACCCATAAGAAGGTCTGTGTCACCTGGATCCATGACACGAACTTTACGGATCATTTGACGAACCATTACCTCGATGTGTTTGTCACCGATTTCTACCCCTTGGCTACGGTAAACTTTTTGTACTTCACCGAGAAGGTAAGTTTCAACTGACAAGACATCACGAACAGCAAGGAGACGTTTTGGTTGGATAGAACCTTCTGTAAGAGCTGCACCACGAGAGACTTGGTCTCCAACTTCGACACGCATACGTGCTGTAAATGGTACCACGTATTCACCTTCACCAGTTTCACCCTTAACAAAGACTTTCTTGGTACGAGTTGATGCATCTTCTTCGATGGCTGTAACCTCACCCTTGACTTCAGTGATAACCGCTTCCCCTTTCGGATTGCGGGCTTCAAAGATTTCTTGGACACGAGGAAGACCCTGAGTGATATCGGTATTTGAGGCAACCCCACCCGTGTGGAAGGTACGCATTGTAAGCTGTGTACCAGGTTCCCCGATAGATTGGGCAGCGATTGTACCAACTGCTTCACCAACTTCAACCGCATCACCTGTCGCCAAGTTGATACCATAACAGTGACGACAGACACCATGACGAGTGTTACATGTAAATACAGAGCGGATAGTCACTTCTTCCACACCAGCATTGACAATTTCACGCGCTTTGTCTTCTGTAATCAATTCATTTGGACCAATGATCACTGCACCAGTTTCTGGATGTTTAACAGTTTTCTTAGTGTAACGACCATTGAGACGCTCTTCGAGAGACTCGATCATCTCTTTTCCTTCTGCGATAGAGCGGATCAAGAGACCACGGTCTGTTCCACAGTCGTCCTCACGAATGATAACATCTTGGGCCACGTCAACCAAACGACGAGTAAGATAACCTGAGTCGGCTGTCTTAAGGGCCGTATCGGTCATACCTTTACGAGCACCGTGAGTTGAGAAGAACATTTCGAGTACTGACAAACCTTCGCGGAAGTTTGAAAGGATTGGCAATTCCATGATACGTCCGTTCGGAGCAGCCATCAGACCACGCATACCGGCAAGCTGTGAGAAGTTTGAGATGTTACCACGGGCTCCAGAGTCCATCATCATAACGATTGGGTTCTTCGGATCTTGGTTGGCAACCAAGCGTTTCTCCAATTTTTCACGAGCCGCACGCCATTCAGCGGTAACTGCATTGTAGCGCTCGTCGTCTGTAATCATACCACGACGGAATTGTTTGGTGATTTGTGCTACACGTTGGTGTGATTCTTCGATGATTTCAGCCTTGTCTTCAACCACTGGAATGTCGGCAATTCCCACTGTCAATCCTGCAAGAGTTGAGTGGTGGTAACCGAGGTTCTTCATACGGTCAAGTAGGGCAGAAGTTTCTGTCGTGCGAAAACGTTTGAAGATTTCAGCGATGATATTTCCAAGGTTTTTCTTCTTGAATGGAGGATTGAGTTCAAGGTTGCGAATAGCTTCCTTGATATCTCCACCTAGTGGCAAGAAGTACTTAGCTGGAACACCTTCTGTTAAGTTAGCATTTGTTGGTTCTTGCAAATAAGGTAGACCCTCTGGCATGATATCATTGAAAAGGATTTTACCAACCGTTGTAAGCAAGACTTTGTGTTTTTGCTCTTCTGTCCATGGTTTGTTGAGACTGTCTGTTGCGATACCAACACGTGAGTGGAGGTGAACATAACCATTGCGGTAAGCCATAACAGCTTCGTCACGATCCTTGAAGACCATTCCTTCACCTTCACGACCAGCTTCTTCCATAGTCAAATAGTAGTTACCCAAAACCATGTCCTGAGATGGAGTAACAACTGGTTTACCATCTTTCGGGTTCAAGATATGCTCAGCAGCCAACATCAAGATACGAGCTTCTGCTTGAGCTTCTTCTGAAAGTGGTACGTGGATGGCCATTTGGTCACCGTCAAAGTCGGCATTGTACGCTTCACAGACAAGTGGGTGCAAGCGAAGGGCCTTACCGTCAATCAAGACTGGCTCGAAGGCTTGGATCCCCAAACGGTGAAGGGTCGGTGCGCGGTTCAAAAGTACTGGGTGTTCTTTAATAACTTCTTCGAGGATATCCCAGATACGTTCATCTCCACGTTCCACCAAGCGTTTCGCTGCTTTCACGTTTTGTACGATATCACGCGCAACGATTTCACGCATAACGAATGGTTTAAAGAGCTCGATCGCCATTTCACGTGGCACACCACATTGGTACATCTTAAGAGTTGGACCAACGGCGATAACGGAACGTCCTGAGAAGTCAACACGTTTACCGAGCAAGTTTTGACGGAAGCGTCCTTGTTTACCTTTGAGCATGTGGCTCAATGATTTGAGCGGACGGCTACCTGGTCCTGTAATCGGACGACCACGACGACCATTGTCAATCAAAGCGTCAACCGCTTCTTGAAGCATACGCTTCTCATTTTGAACGATGATACCTGGTGCATTCAACTCAAGCAAACGAGCCAAGCGGTTGTTACGGTTGATAACACGGCGGTAAAGGTCGTTCAAGTCAGATGAGGCAAAACGGCCACCATCCAACTGCAACATTGGACGAAGGTCTGGTGGAATAACTGGAAGGATGTTGAGAATCATCCATTCAGGTTTGTTTCCAGACTTGTAAAAGGCATCCAAAACATCCAAACGACGGATGGCTTTGACACGTTTTTGTCCAGTAGCTGTCTTCAACTCTTCTTTTAGTTCAGTAATTTCTTTTTCAAGATCTACTTGTTTCAAGAGGTCTTGGATGGCTTCGGCACCCATTTTGGCAACGAATGAACCATAACCATACTCACGCAAGCGCTCACGGTATTCGCGCTCTGTCATGATAGACTTGTGCTCAAGCGGTGTATCCTTCGGATCAATCACCACATAAGCCGCAAAGTAGATAACTTCCTCGAGGGCACGAGGGCTCATATCAAGGGTCAAGCCCATACGGCTTGGAATCCCCTTGAAATACCAGATGTGAGATACAGGAGCTTTCAACTCGATGTGTCCCATACGCTCACGACGAACTTTCGTACGCGTTACTTCAACCCCACAGCGGTCACAAACAATCCCTCTGTAACGAATGCGTTTGTACTTACCACAAGCACATTCCCAGTCCTTTGTAGGACCAAAGATGACTTCGTCAAAGAGTCCTTCACGTTCTGGTTTCAAGGTACGGTAATTGATTGTTTCAGGTTTTTTGACTTCTCCATAAGACCATGAACGGACTTTGCTTGGAGAAGCTAGGGTGATTTGCATACTTTTAAAACGATTTACATCAACCACTATTTCTTCCCTTTCTATTCTAAGTGAACTGCTTATTCTTGTTCAGCAGCTTCTTCTGTTGCTTCCGCTTTTGTTGCTTTCTCTGCTTCTTCAGCTTCAAAGGCTGCTTTAGCCTCTTGGGCTGCTTTTTCGCGGGCTTTTTCAAGGTCATCTACGTGGATGACATCTTCGTCCATTCCTTCATCCAAGTCACGAAGTTCCACTTCTTGGTCATCTTCGTCAAGAACACGCATGTCAAGACCAAGAGATTGCAATTCTTTGACAAGAACTCGGAAGGATTCTGGAACACCTGGTTTTGGAATTGGTTTTCCTTTTGTAATAGCTTCATAAGCTTTCAAACGTCCGTTGATATCGTCAGACTTGTAAGTCAAGATTTCTTGGAGAACATTTGACGCACCGTAGGCTTCGAGAGCCCAAACTTCCATCTCACCGAAACGTTGTCCACCAAACTGAGCTTTACCTCCAAGTGGTTGTTGGGTAACAGTTGAGTATGGTCCGACTGAACGCGCGTGCAATTTATCATCAACCATGTGGTGGAGTTTGATCATATACATGACACCAACTGATACACGGTTGTCAAACGGCTCACCAGTACGTCCATCGTAAAGGATTGTCTTAGCATCGCTGTCCATACCTGCTTCTTTAACAGTGTCCCAAAGGTCTTCCGAACTTGCTCCGTCAAAGACTGGTGTCGCGATGTGGATACCAAGGGTACGGGCAGCCATACCAAGGTGGAGCTCCATAACCTGACCGATATTCATACGTGATGGCACCCCAAGTGGGTTCAGCATGATATCGACTGGAGTTCCGTCTGGAAGATAAGGCATGTCCTCTACAGGAACGATACGAGAGACAACCCCTTTGTTTCCGTGACGTCCGGCCATCTTATCTCCGACCTTGATCTTACGTTTTTGAGCGATGTAGACGCGAACCAGCATGTTAACACCTGATTGCAACTCATCTCCATTTGCACGTGTAAAGATTTTAACATCACGAACGACACCATCGGCACCGTGAGGTACTCGAAGAGAAGTGTCACGCACTTCACGAGACTTGTCTCCGAAGATAGCGTGCAAGAGACGTTCTTCAGCTGAAAGGTCTTTCTCTCCCTTAGGTGTGACTTTACCTACAAGGATATCGCCTTCTTTAACCTCAGCACCGATACGGATAATTCCCATTTCGTCAAGGTCCTTAAGGGCATCTTCACCAACGTTTGGAATTTCACGAGTAATTTCTTCAGGCCCAAGCTTTGTATCGCGGGTTTCTGATTCGTATTCCTCGAGGTGGACAGATGTGTAGACATCGTCTTTCACCAAGCGTTCGCTCATGATAACGGCATCCTCGAAGTTGTAACCTTCCCAAGTCATATAGGCAACGATTGGGTTTTGTCCAAGCGCCATTTCCCCTTTTTCCATAGAAGGTCCATCAGCGATAAAGTCGCCTTTTTCAACAACATCGCCGACTTTTACGAGCGTACGTTGGTTGTAGGCAGTACCTGAGTTTGAACGACGGAATTTTTGGATGTGGTAAACATCAAGTGAGCTATCTTCACGGCGTACTTCTACCTTGTCAGCATCTGCGTAAGTAACTTTACCACCATGCTGAGCAATCACAGCTGCACCTGAGTCATGAGCTGCTTGGTATTCCATACCAGTACCAACGTAAGGCGCTTTGGGATCGATCAATGGTACAGCCTGACGTTGCATGTTGGCACCCATGAGGGCACGGTTGGAGTCATCGTTTTCCAAGAAAGGAATACATGCAGTCGCAACGGCAACTACCTGTTTTGGTGACACGTCCATGTAGTCAACTACTTCTGCTGGATACTCTTGGTTGACCCCTTGGTGACGTCCCATTACAGTTTTCTCAGCAAAAGTACCATCTTCGTTCAAACGTGAGTTGGCCTGCGCCACAGTAAATTCATCTTCTTCATCTGCTGTCAACCAAACAATCTCGTTGGTCACAACACCTGTTTCACGGTCAACCTTACGGTATGGTGTTTGAACAAAGCCATACTTGTTCAAGTGTCCGTAAGAGGACAAGTTGTTAATCAAACCGATGTTTGGTCCTTCAGGTGTCTCGATTGGACACATACGACCATAGTGAGTATAGTGCACGTCACGGACTTCATATCCAGCACGGTCACGCGTCAAACCACCAGGCCCCAAGGCAGACAAACGACGTTTGTGAGACAACTCAGAAAGCGGGTTGTGTTGGTCCATGAACTGTGACAACTGTGATGAACCAAAGAATTCTTTAACCGCAGCTGTTACTGGACGGATGTTGATGATTTGTTGCGGTGTCAAAACTTCATTGTCCTGAACAGACATACGCTCACGGACATTACGTTCCATACGAGAAAGTCCAAGACGAACTTGGTTGGCAAGCAATTCACCAACTGCACGGATACGACGGTTTCCAAGGTGGTCGATATCATCCACACGTCCAATACCTTCCGCCAAGTTGAGGAAGTAGCTCATCTCTGCAAGGATATCCGCAGGAGTTACAACACGAACCTTGTCGTCAGGGTTAGCATTTCCGATGATGGTTACAACACGGTCTGGATTCGTTGGGGCAACAACCTTGAATTTTTGAAGCACAACTGGTTCTGTCAGAACAGCTGCATCGTTTGGAATATAAACGATTTTGTTCAAGTCGCCATCCAAGTGACTCTCGATACTTTCAATCACGCTACGAGTCATAACGGTACCAGCTTCTACCAAGATTTCACCCGTTTCAGGATCTACCAATGGCTCAGCGATGGTTTGGTTGAGCAAGCGTGTTTTGATGTTGAGTTTTTTATTGATCTTGTAACGACCAACGGCTGCCAAATCGTAGCGACGTGGGTCGAAGAAACGTGCCACAAGTAAGCTACGTGAGCTTTCAGCAGTTTTAGGCTCACCTGGACGAAGGCGTTCGTAGATTTCTTTCAAGGCTTCGTCTGTACGAGAGTCCATTGGATTCTTGTGGATATCTTTTTCAACGGTATTGCGAACCAATTCGCTGTCACCAAAGATGTCAAAAATTTCATCATCACCAGAGAAACCAAGCGCACGAACCAAGGTCGTAAACGGAATTTTACGGGTACGGTCAATACGAGTGTAGGCGATGTCTTTAGAGTCACTTTCCAGTTCCAACCAAGCTCCACGGTTAGGGATAACAGTTGAACCGTAGCCAACTTTACCGTTCTTATCTACTTTATCATTAAAGTAAACACCAGGAGAACGAACCAACTGAGATACGATGATACGTTCACCACCGTTGATGATGAAGGTGCCCATCTCTGTCATGATTGGGAAATCTCCAAAGAAGACTTCTTGGGTCTTGATTTCGCCAGTTTCCTTGTTGATCAAGCGGAAAGTTACAAAAATAGGTGCTGAGTAGCTAGCATCATGGATACGAGCTTCTTCTAGCGTGTATTTGGGTTCCTTGATCTCATAGCCAACAAACTCCAACTCCATAGTTTCTGTGAAGTTTGAAATTGGCAATACATCTTCAAAAACTTCCTTAAGACCGTGGTCTAGGAAATCCTTGAATGAATCAGTTTGAATTTCAATCAAATTTGGTAAGTCAAGAACTTCTTTGATTCTTGAAAAACTACGACGGGTACGATGTTTCCCGTATTGAACGTCATGTCCTGCCAAGATGATTCTCCTTTGTAAATAAAGTTCCAAGCCTGCTTCATCAGGCTATTGATTATCGTCAAATGGTTGTAAAACCCCTATCACCATGTCCTTTTGGATAATTTTCAGAATTTTTAAATTTCTGTTACAAAGACTCAAAAAACCGAAAAAAAGCACAAAAAGAGCAGCTAAATCCGACTTTTTCAGGAGATTTAACTGCTGTGAGTCCTGTCTGGACAATATTTCAGACAAAACCTACGACAAATGATTATTCTTATTATACCTTATTGGCCAAGATTTTTCAAGGTTTTTTTACCATTTTTCAAACAATCTTTTCCTATAAAATGCTTTAACTTTTCAAAAGAATGAATCATAAAATTTTCTTTCAAAAACTAGGAAAACGCTTGCATAAATGTTTACCTCGTGCTATACTGATAGGGAATAACTACACAAGGAGAATTGTGATGAAAAAGAACCCATCTCAAACTGAGAAAAAAATGGTTTACGGTATTCGTTCCTTGAAAAATGGAACAGGCTCTGTCCTTATCGGTGCCAGCATTGTCCTACTTTCTGCTGCAATGCCAACTATTTCGGCCAACGAGAACCTCCCCCAAGCTCAGGAAAATACCAGCGCTGTGACCAAGGCCCCTACTGAGACTGAAACGAGTCAAACTCAGAAGGAAACGCCTATTTCTGAGCAAAACAATGCAAACGCTTCCCTTGATACTAAAAAGGAAGCCCCCGCAACTGACGCTGCTCTAGCAGCCGCAACACCTAAAAAAGAAGATGCTACTACAAGCCAGGCTAACAGCAAGGAAGAGAAAGTAGATAACAGCACTGCAACGCCAACTTCAGAACAAAAACCACAAGCTGACACATCCTCTGAAGAACCCATCGCAGACAACCACTTCCGTATCCATGTAAAGAAACTCCCTGAAGAAAACAAAGATTCTCAAGGTCTTTGGACTTGGGACGATGTTGAAAAGCCGTCTGAAAACTGGCCCAATGGAGCCAAGTCCTTCAAGGATGCCAAGAAAGATGACTACGGCTATTATCTCGATGTCAAACTCAAAAATGAGCAAGCCAAGAAGGTCAGCTTCCTCATCAACAATACTAAAGGGGATAACCTGACAGGGGACCGTTCGGTAGAGCGCCTCTCTCCAAAAATGAACGAGGCTTGGTTAGATGAAAACTACAAGGTATACAACTACCGTCCTCAGCCAGCGGGAACAGTCCGTGTCAACTACTACCGCACCGACGGAAACTATGACAAAAAATCTCTCTGGTATTGGGGCGATGTCAAAAAACCAAGCAGTGGAGAATGGCCTGACGGTACTGACTTTACCGCAACTGGAAAGTATGGCCGCTACATTGATATCCCACTCAATGAAGCTGCAAGAGAATTTGGATTTTTATTACTAGACGAAAGCAAGAAAGGCGATGATGTGAAAATCAGAAAAGAAGATTATAAATTCACTGATCTAAAAAATCACAGTCAGATTTTCCTCAAAGATGATGACGAAACCATCTACACTAACCCCTACTATGTGCACGATATCCGCATGACTGGTGCCCAACACGTGGCTAAATCTCGTATCGAAAGCAGTTTTTCTACCCTCGTTGGAGCTAAGAAAGATGATATCCTCAAACACTCCAGCATCACTGATTACCAAGGGAATAAAGTAGCTATCACAGACGTGGAAGTGGATGAGGCAGGTAAAAAAGTGACCTACATCGGCAACTTCTCTGACACCCAACACCCTTACACTGTCAGCTACAATTCAGACCGCTTTACCACACGTTCAAGCTGGCGCCTCAAGGATGAGTCCTACAGTTACGATGGGCCACTCGGCGCAACTCTAAAAGAAGATGGCAAGCGTGTTGACCTCACCCTCTGGTCTCCAAGTGCTGATAAGGTTTCCGTTGTTATCTATGACAAGAAAGATCCTGAAAAAGTAGTTGGAACTGTCGCCCTTGAAAAAGGAGAAAAAGGAACCTGGAAACAAACTCTGGATGCAAACTCTGGTCTCGGTATCAGCAACTACACTGGCTACTACTACCACTACCAAATCGAGCGCCAAGGTAAAACTGTCCTCGTTCTTGACCCTTATGCCAAATCATTAGCGGCTTGGAACAGTGACCTAGCAAAAACAGATGCCGCTCATAAGGTCGCTAAAGCTGCCTTTGTCGATCCAGCGAAGTTAGGTCCGCAAGACTTGACCTATGGAAAGATTCGTAACTTCAAATCACGTGAAGATGCCGTTATCTATGAAGCTCATGTACGTGACTTCACTTCGGATCCTGCCATCGCAAAAGACTTGACCAAACCATTTGGTACCTTTGAAGCCTTTATCGAAAAACTAGACTATCTTAAAGACTTGGGTGTGACTCATATCCAACTCCTTCCTGTCTTGTCCTACTACTTTGTCAATGAATTGAAGAACCAAGAACGTTTGTCTGCCTACGCTTCAAGCAACAGCAACTATAACTGGGGATATGACCCTCAAAACTACTTCTCCTTGACTGGTATGTACTCAAGCGATCCTAAGGATCCAGAAAAACGTATTGCCGAATTCAAAAACCTCATCAACGAAATCCACAAACGTGGCATGGGTGCTATCCTGGACGTGGTCTACAACCATACTGCCAATGTTGATATTTTTGAGGATATTGAGCCAAACTACTACCACTTTATGAACGCAGACGGAACTCCACGTACTAGCTTCGGAGGCGGCCGTTTGGGAACTACCCACTACATGTCTAAACGTGTCTTGGTAGACTCTATCAAGTATCTGGTTGAAACCTACAAAGTAGATGGTTTCCGCTTTGATATGATGGGTGACCACGATGCGGCTTCTATCGAAGAAGCGTACAAAGCTGCACGCGCCCTCAATCCAAATCTTATCATGCTAGGTGAAGGCTGGAGAACCTATACTGGTGATGAAAATACGCCTGTACAACCTGCTGACCAAGATTGGATGAAGAAAACAGATACTGTCGCTGTCTTTTCAGACGACATCCGTAACAACCTCAAGTCTGGCTATCCAAACGAAGGTCAACCTGCCTTTATCACAGGTGGCAAACGCGATATCAATACCATCTTTAAAAATCTCATTGCCCAACCAACCAACTTTGAAGCAGACAACCCTGGAGATGTTATCCAGTATATCGCAGCCCATGATAACTTGACCCTCTTTGACATTATTGCTCAGTCGATCAAAAAAGACCCAAGCAAGGCTGAAAACTACGCTGAGATCCATCGTCGTTTGCGACTTGGAAACCTCATGGTCTTGACCGCTCAAGGAACTCCGTTTATCCACTCTGGTCAGGAATACGGACGTACCAAACAATTCCTTGATCCAGCCTATAAGAATCCTGTCTCAGAGGATAAGGTTCCAAACAAGTCTCACTTGTTACGTGACAAAGACGGCAAGCCATTTGTCTATCCTTACTTTATCCATGACTCTTATGACTCTAGTGATGCTGTCAACAAGTTTGACTGGACCAAGGCTACAGATGGCAAAGCATATCCTGAAAATGTCAAGAGTCGTGACTACATGAAAGGATTGATCGCTCTTCGTCAATCTACAGACGCCTTCCGACTCAAGAGTCTGCAAGATATCAAGGAGCGCGTCCACCTCATTACTGTCCCAGGACAAAATGGCGTTGAAAAAGAAGACGTGGTCATCGGCTACCAAATTACTGCTCCAAACGGTGATGTCTACGCTGTCTTTGTCAATGCGGATGATAAGGCTCGTGAATTTACTCTAGGAACTACCTTTGCTCACTTGAGAAAGGCCGAAGTCCTCGCAGATGAAAATCAAGCCGGACCAGTAGGAATCGCTAAACCTCAAGGTCTCGAATGGACTGAAAAAGGCTTGAAATTGAATGCTCTCACTGCCGTTGTTCTTCGCTTGTCTCAAGGTGGTGCCATTGTCGCCCCAGCTGTGGAAGAAAAACCAGAGTTTAATCTTTCTAGCTTGGAAGTTGAACCAGAACAAGTCCAAGATCAAAACCTAGTAGCAAATCCTGACTCTCAAGAAACTGCTGCCGAGGCTCTTTCTCATAAAGTCCTTCCAAACACAGGTACTGAGAGCAAATCCCTTCTTGCCCTTGCTGGATTCAGCATCCTTGCCCTTCTCGGACTTGGATGGTTGATAAAAAACAAGAAAAAGAAATAACCTAGCCCTCCTATAGAGAAAACACCCCATGGTTAGAAGAATCTTCTAGTCATGGGGTGTTGTTTTTATGATACACTTATCTATTAAATCATATATTCTACGCTATAGGTGGCATCTGATAAGATACGAGCTAGGAACTGCTTGGTTCGTTCTTCTTGTGGACGACTAAAGAAATCGTGGGGATTGTTCTCCTCTACGATACGGCCTCCATCCATGAAAATAACGTGGTTTGCGACATCTCTAGCAAATCCCATCTCATGCGTGACGACCACCATGGTCACACCTTCTCCCGCCAACTGTTTCAGAACATCCAGAACATCTCCAACCAACTCAGGGTCTAGTGCAGATGTTGGTTCATCTAGCAAAATGACCTCGGGCTTGACGGCAATAGCACGCGCAATCCCTATTCGTTGTTGTTGCCCTCCAGATAGTTGTGAAGGGTAGTAGTCTTTGTAAGCTAGTAAACCAACTTTTTCCAAGGCATATTCTGCACGTTTTAGCGCTTCTTCCTTGGGAACTTTACGAGCGACGGTCAGGCCTTCTAGAATATTTTCCAGAGCAGTTTTGTTTGCAAAGAGATTGTAGTGTTGGAAAACAAAGGCTGTTTTTTGGCGAATTTCTAGAATGTCTTTCTTGCTTAATTTGGCTAAGTCATAGGTCTTTCCTGCCAATGTCAAACGTCCGCTATCAGCTTTTTCTAAGTGGTTGAGACAACGGAGAAAGGTCGTTTTCCCCGAACCTGATGGCCCTAAGATAACGACGACATCCCCTTGGTTGACCTGGAGATTGACATCCTCCAGCACCTGCCTCTCACCAAATGTTTTTGCGATATGTTCTACTTGTAACATCCTGTCCTCCTATACAAAACGCGCACTAGATGCTTTTGCACTTTTTTCTTTTTTCACATAGCCTTTTTCCAGTAGAGAGAAGCCCCACTGAATCAAACCACAGATCAAAATATACTGCAAAAAGATCACAAAATATGACTCAAAATACTGGTAACCGTAGGACGCTTCCACACGAGCAATAGCGGTGATATCCTTGATGGTCATAACAAAGACCAGGGAGGTCCCTTTGACGATATTGATCACCAGATTGGCCAAGTTAGGCAAGGCTGAGCGCAAGGCTTGAGGAAAAACAATCCTTAGATAGGCCTGGGTCGTAGTCAAGCCAATCGCATGCGCTGCCTCTAGTTGTCCCTTGTCCACCGTCAAGATGGCTGAACGCAAAATCTCCGACAAACTCCCGACTGTCATCAAACTATAAATAATGAAGGCATAGTAGAGAGGATCAAGTTTGAAAATATCAAAGTCACTTCCTATGCTTTTGAAAAATTGATTCAGCAAACTTGGAAACAAACTATAAAAGAAGAGAATCAATAAAATCGGAGGAGTCGCTCGGATAAAGGCCAGATAGACCAGAGAAAAACTCCTCACACCTCGAACCTTGTAAATCTGCCCCAAGGCTAAAAATAGAGCTGGTAAAAAGCTTAAGACCATAGCCACAATCATGATAATCAAGGTGATTGGCACACCCTTCAAGGTCTCCAGAAAGGTCTTTACAATATAGTCTATATCCATTTCTTACCTCCCTTTTGTTTCCAAAGACTTCTCAAGCAAACGACTCAAGCTAGAAATAACCAAGGCAATCCCCCAATAAAGAAGCGCAACTGCCGTATAGGTTTCCAGAGAGTAGTTCCCTAAATTGCGACTGATCAAGAGATTCCCGGCCCCCATAACATCAACAAAACCAATCGTATAGGCCAAGGCAGCATCCCGCATGAGATTGAGAATAGCAGTTGTTATATTGGGAAGAGCAACTTGAAAAGCTTGAGGAAAAATGATTCTCCAAAAAGTCTGACTTGGAGTCAAACCAATACTAAGCCCGGCCTCTGTCTGCCCCTTTGGAATAGCTTGATAGGCCGCCTTGAAAACCTCGGCAACAATAGCCGCAAACAAGAGAATCATCGTCAAGAGAACAAAAATAGTTTTAGACCAGTTGTTGATATCCAAACCAAGCCACCATTTCAGAAATTCTGGCAAGCCATAAAAGACTAGAAAAAGCAAGACAATCGGCGGTGTACAACGTAGGGTAAAGATATAGCCTTTGGAAATCGCTGCAAAACTCTTGTCTTCTCCTACTTGCGCCCAGGCCAAGAGACCTCCAAAAAGGGAACCAAGAAGAGTGGTAAAAAAGAGAATGGACAAGGTCATAGGAAGTGCCTTCCATAAGGTCGGCAAAAACTGAAAGACCTTGGAAAAATCATAAGAAACCATGCAAAACCCTTTCTAGTCTTGTAATTTCTGGTCTAGTCTTTGTCTACATAACTAAAGACATCTTCTTTAAAGTATTGCTGAGATAGCTTAGCAAGCGTGCCATCTTCCTTCAACTCTTTGATTGCTTTTTCATATTCTTTAGCGAATTTCTCACCCTTTTCATCACGGTGAATCAAGGGATAAGTTGGAATACCCTTGTATGGGAACCAGCTGAGTTTATCCGCATATTGGTGGTAAGGGCCATCTTCTGCGGTAACTGCTTTTTCAAAGGACAGTTTGATATCAAAGAAGGCGTCATAACGTCCTTCCAAGACCCAGGCATAGGCATCTGCCACTTTAAAGGATTCAGCTGCTGTTAGCTCAATCGGTGCATCCTGATGTTTTTCATTGTAGCTGGTGATGACATTCCATTGAGCATTCTGTGGAGAGATGGGAACCAATTTCCCTTTATTCTTAGCAAAGTCATCAATGGTTTTGTATTTCTGTTCATCTTCTTTTCTGACAGTAAATCCGATGATGCTCGCTCCGACTGGTTCAGATGGAATGACAAACTTTTTAGCTCGTTCATCTGTGTACCAAGCTCCCTTGGTTCCGATGTCATACTTGCCTGATTCCAGACCAATCAAGAGGTCATCATCACTGGTACCCGTATATTCAAATTGATAGTTTGCCAACTTCTCATCAACAGCCTTCAAAACAGCTACCTCATAACCATCTGATTCCCCTTTTTCATTGACAAAGTCATAAGGTACATAGTTTTGTGTATGGGCAACCTTCAAGGTTATAACTTCAGCAGACGAAGCCGTTTCTCCCTCCTTGGCTGGAGCGCCAACTAAACTTCTCCCGATAATCGTTGCCCCAATTACTGCAACAACTGCTACACCACCGATAATCCATGCTTTTTTACTCATCTTTTTCTCCTTTAGTTTTCAAGCGCTTCTCTCACCCACTGGATACGTTCAACTGCGATATCACTTGGAATGGTACAATCTGCCCCAAGTACCAAGCCCTGTTCCCCAGCTTCTGCAACTAGTTTCTTTGCCTCAGCCTGAATGGCATCCTTGCTACCAGTATACAGTAAGCCTGTCTTGCCATTTTCGAATCCTCCAAGAACCGTACGTCCCTTGAAAATCTCACGACCTTCCTTGAGAGTGATTCTCTCTGGTCCTACAGCCCAGTTAAAGACTTGGGCTGGATAGTCTGCAAAAAGGTGAATATCATTTCGCGCCCCCTCGTAGCCACAGATATGAAGAACCGTGACGCCACCAACAGCACTAGCCGCTTCCAGAACCGTTATCTCGCTAGGTGCAATGACGGCTTGATAATCTGCTGCTGACACTCGTTGATCTTGGATACTCTGCACGCTGAGGTATATTCCATCAGCACCAGCCTCTTTGATGACAGCTCGGCAGAGACTAGCAATATCTTCTGCAATCACATCCAACACCTTTTTAAGGGCTTCAGGATCTTCCACCAGAAAGTCCGCAATAAGGTCATCTCCGCCAGACACTTCCCCAAGCAGCCACTTGAGATAGGTCACAGGAGCAAAAATATTGTAAATCGCAACGATATCTTCTGTAAACTCTTGCTTGATTTTCTTAACCAAGTCAACCTGCTCTTTTATCCAAGTGTGATCTGGTCCGAGTGGTTGAATGGTCGCTAATTCTTGAAGTGATTTGCCTTTGGCAATCGCTGGATTTGGATAAGCAAAGTAGCCATCACTCATGAGTTTGATAAAGTCCGGCTGAACTTCTCGGATAAAGCGCTTATGGCCCTCAATATTCTTCTCGATAATGACTGGATTTGAAAAACCGTGTAGCCATTCGTCTTCGGATGTGAAATGGTGCCAAAAGCCAACTGGCACACGATCAACCTTTTCACCTTTAAATGCTTTTAAAACCCATTCTTTTTTTTCTGACATTCTTATTCTCCATTTCTTACTTTTTCAACTAATAAACTGCTTGCGATATCATTCGAGCGTAGAAAGGGGAGACTGGACTTGGAAAAATCCTGAACTCCACGACATCTCTCTCCATTTTTGCAGTGCCCATTTTTTACGACGCTTACGGCAACCAAAGCCAGCAAACCGATAACTGCAATGAAGATGCCCCATCTTTTACTTTTCATAACTCCTCCTTTTAGAGAACAGCTGCCTGCCGAATCCAGTCCAACCTCTCTAAGTCAAAGTCATCTGGAACAGTACAGTCAGCTCCCAGAAGAACGCCTTTACTACCCGCTTCAGCCAACAACCGTCTTGTTTCATCTTGCAATTCCGCCTTGGAACCTTGATAAAGCAAGCTTTTCTTGCCATTTTCAAATCCACCTAAAACGGCCTTGCCTGGAAACAACTCTTGACCCTGTGTCAAACTAACATCCTCATGGTGGGTCGCCCAGTTGACCACTTGAGCTGGATAGTCCTTAAATATCGTCACATCATTGCTCGCACCTTCAAAACCACAGATATGGAGGATATTGGTCCCACCAACCTGATTAGCTGCCTCTAAAATCGCTATATTGCTCGGTTCTATATAGGTTTGGTAAAGTGCTGGTGTGATGCGCTCATCTTGAATTTCCTGGGTGCTGAGGTAAATCCCGTCAACTCCACCTTGCTGAATGATTTTCTGAGTTAGGATAGCAATATCTCCTGCAATCACATCTAGGATAGTTCTAAATTGCTCAGGATTTTCAAGCAATAGATCAGCCACTTCCCTATCTCCTCGAGATGTTTCTGTGCGGAACCAGCGCTTGAGGTAGGAGATAGGGGAAAAGATATTGTAGAAAGAAACAATCTCTTCGGTAAAGGTCTCTCGAATCGCTTGTACCACTTCCACCTGTTGCTGAATCCATGGGTGTTCCTCACCAATCGACTCAATAGAAGTCAGCTCCTGAATGCTTGCAATCTTAGGACTATAGACATTACTTGGATAAAGGAAAAAACCATCGCTCATAATTTTTACAAAATCAGGGCGAATCCTTTCCACGTAGTTACGATGCCCGTCAACACTTTTTTGAAAGATACGTGGATTATTTAATCCCTGCCCCTTTTCTTCGAGTGTTACAAAATGAAACCAAAATCCCACAGGAACTCTTTCCACTTCATCGCCTCGAATCGCTCTAAAGACTAAATCTCTTTTACTTGCCATACCTTTCTCCTTCCATTTGGATTGAAACCATCTTACCACTCCTTTTCCCCTTTTCCCAATATATATTGACTATCGACTCGATTGGAAATTTTTATATCTATAAAGAAAAAAATCCCTAAAAAGCTTGATGTTACTAGCCTTTCAAAGATTCACTTTATTTTCATCTATTTTTCAAAAAGGAGTTGATATAGATTTTCTATCAAGCCGATTGAATTTTTTTATATCCATCTTCATTCCCAAATTAAGTACATAATTTTATCCTAATACCAAATTACTACTGAAAAATTTCTTTTCTCTCGATATTTCCTTGCACAAATCCCATGAAAACGCTACAATATTAATAGACTATTATTAGGAGGATGGGATTATGAAAATATCCAAAGTTACCATTACAATTGCTTCTACACTTGCTTCCGTCATTTTACTGACTGGCTGTGGCACAAATTCGGCAAATTCACAGACAACACAAAGTAGTACATCTGACAATCAGGTTACAATGACCTATGATCAGTTGCGTTCAAGAGAAAATACTATGTCAACTCTTTGGTATCAAAAAGCAGCTGAGACCAAGGCACTCTATCTACAAGGTTACAATGTCGCTACTGATCGTTTGAAAGAACTACTAAAAACACAGACAGATAAACCCTACTCTATCGTTTTGGACTTAGACGAAACCGTATTAGACAATAGCCCTTATCAAGCGCAAAATGTCAAAGATGGAACAGCATTTACCCCAGAAAACTGGGATGTCTGGGTAAAAAAAGCCGCAGCCAAGGCTGTACCAGGTGCTAAAGACTTTCTCCAATTTGCAGACCAAAACGGTGTCCAAATTTACTATGTATCTGACCGTACGATAGATCAGGTAGATGATACGATCAAAAACCTAGAAAATGAAGGAATTCCTGTACAAAGCCGCGATCATCTCATGTTCTTAGAAAAAGGCGTCAAATCTAAAGAAGGTCGTAGACAAGCAGTCCAAGAAAAAACCAACTTAGTCATGCTACTAGGAGACAATCTTGTGGACTTTGCAGAGTTTTCAAAGACCTCTGAAACTGAGCGCGACCAAAAATTAGAGGAATTACAAAAAGAGTTTGGTGAGAAATTCATCATTTTCCCTAACCCAATGTACGGATCATGGGAAAGCACTGTTTACAATGGTAATAAATTGGATGCCAAGGGTCAAACTGAAGAGCGCCAAAAAAACTTACAAGGTTTTGATAAATAAAATAAGAGATCTATCTACCAATTTACACCAACTACAAGATATCGTATTTGCGAGAATATCAAAAAGAGATGATTTCCAAGCGGAAATCGTCTTTTTTACTATTTTATCTTGTACTTGGTATAAACTAGTATATATTCCACTAGATAGTATGCTCTATCGCTTGTACCACTTCCACCTGTTGCTGAATCCATGGGTGTTCCTCACCAATCGACTCAACTGATTGAATTTTTTTATAACCCCTCTTTCATGACAAAGTAAGCACGTATTTTGGGCGCCACTTGTGTGCCGAAGAGTTCAATAGCTCTCAAAACTTGATCATGTGGCATAGAACCAAGCGGTAGATGGAGCATGAAACGGTCCAAGTCTAAATCCTCAATCATGCGAATCAATTTTTCTGCTACCTGATCTGGATTTCCCACAAACATGGCACCATTTGGACCAACTTGCTCCAAATATTGCTCATAGGTCAACTCCTGCCAGTGTGGACGGTCCTTGGAAATCGCATCCACCACTTGCTTAGTCGGATGGAAATAATCTTTTACAGCCTGCTCGCCATCTTCAGCAATCCAGCCCCAAGAATGAGCACCCACTTTCAGGTCTTTATCCGCATGACCGGCACCCCTTCCAATCTCACGATAAGCTTGAATCAGCTTTTTAAAATAACGCGGATTGCCACCGATAATGGCATAGACAATCGGCAACCCCGCCTGAGCAATCTTCACTGTTGACTCTACATGACCACCTGTCGCCACCCACAATGGCAATTTGTCCTGAACAGGACGAGGATAGACTTCTTTTCCAGCAATGCTTTGAGTCAATTGCCCCTGCCAGTTCACTTTGGTGTTTTCATTTGCCAGCTGAAGCAGATCTAACTTTTCATCAAAGAGAGCTTCGTAGTCTTTCAAGTCATAACCAAACAGAGGGAAGGACTCGGTGAATGAACCACGCCCTGCCATAATCTCTGCCCGTCCATTTGACAAGGCATCGATGGTAGCATATTGTTGGAACAAACGAATCTGGTCCATGCTTGAGAGTATGCTGACTGCACTGGTCAAACGAATCTTCTTGGTATTGACTGCCCCAGCTGCAAGAACAATCTCTGGCGCCGATACCGCAAAGTCTTCCCGATGATGCTCCCCAATCCCGTACACATCCAAACCAACCTTATCAGCCAACTCAATTTCTGCCACCAACTGACGAATACGTTCATCATGACTGTAAATCTGTCCAGTCGCCTCCAGAGCGGTTGTTTCACCAAATGTTGAAATTCCTAATTCTACCATCCCGTTTCCTCGCTATCTCTTTTAGTTTTAGGGTATTTTATCACTAATTAGTCCCATTTTTAATAAATTTGCTCATTAGAAAAAGCCTAGATGAACTAGACTTTCTTAGTTTATTCTACTGTTACTGACTTGGCAAGGTTACGTGGTTTGTCCACATCAAGGCCACGGTGGAGCGTTGCGAAGTAGGCAACCAATTGCGTTGGCACGACCATTGAGATTGGTGAGAGGTAAGGATGGACGGTCGTCAGAACGATATCGTCTGTCTCTTTAGCAACATTTTTTTCTGCGATAGTGAGAACCTTGGCACCACGGGCTGCGACCTCTTGGATATTTCCACGAGTGTGGTTAGCAAGGACTGGATCTGACAAGAGGGCCAAGACAGGCGTTCCTTCTTCAATCAAGGCAATGGTTCCATGCTTGAGTTCTCCTGCCGCAAAACCTTCACACTGGATGTAAGAAATCTCTTTGAGCTTAAGACTAGCCTCCATGGCTACGTAGTAGTCTTGACCACGTCCAATGTAAAAGGCATTGCGAGTGGTTTCAAGAAGGTCACGAACCTTGGCATCAATGTTTTCTTTCTCAGAAAGGGTTGATTCGATAGACTGAGCTACGATTGACAACTCATGAACCAGGTCAAAGGCTTGCGCTTTGGCATTGCCGTTTGCTTCTCCGACTGCTTTTGCCAAGAAGGCAAGAGCTGCAATTTGCGCTGTGTAGGCCTTGGTTGATGCTACGGCAATTTCAGGTCCTGCGTGAAGAAGCATGGTATGGTTGGCTTCACGTGAAAGAGTTGAGCCTGGAACGTTTGTCACTGTCAAGCTTGGAATGCCCATTTCATTGGCCTTGACCAAAACCTGACGGCTGTCAGCTGTTTCACCAGACTGGCTGATAAAGATGAAGAGTGGTTTTTTGCTGAGAAGTGGCATACCATAGCCCCACTCAGATGAAATTCCAAGTTCAACAGGTGTATCCGTCAACTCTTCCAGCATCTTCTTAGAAGCAAATCCTGCGTGGTAAGATGTTCCAGCTGCAAGGATGTAAATGCGGTCTGCATCTTGAACAGCCTTGATGATAGCTGGATCTACGACAACTTGACCTGCCTCATCTGTGTAGGCTTGGATGAGTTTACGCATCACCGTTGGTTGCTCGTCGATTTCCTTGAGCATGTAGTAAGGGTAAGTTCCCTTACCGATATCAGACAGGTCAAGTTCGGCAGTGTAGCTAGCACGCTCACGACTGTTACCATCATAGTCTTGAACTTCGACGCTATCAGCCTTGACGATTACCAACTCTTGGTCATGAATTTCCATGTATTGGTTGGTCTCACGAATCATAGCCATAGCATCTGAGCAGACCATGTTATAGCCTTCCCCAAGACCAATCAAAAGTGGTGATTTATTCTTAGCTACGTAGATAACTTCAGGATCTTGTGAGTCAACCAAGGCAAAGGCATAAGAACCACGGATGATGTGAAGAGCTTTTTTGAAGGCTTCAAGAACTGAGAGACCTTCTTCTTCCGCAAATTTTCCAATCAAGTGAACAGCAATTTCAGTATCTGTTTGCCCCTTAAAGTGGTGACCTGCAAGGTATTCTTCCTTGATTTCAAGGTAGTTCTCAATCACCCCGTTGTGCACCAAGACAAAACGTTCTGTCTCAGAGCGGTGTGGGTGAGCATTGTCCTCAGTTGGTTTTCCGTGAGTCGCCCAACGCGTATGTCCGATACCAGTTGTCCCCTCAACACCAGCTGTCTTAGCAGACAATTCTGCGATACGACCGACAGCCTTAACCAGGTGATTTTCAGCACCACCTAGGACAAAAATCCCCGCAGAATCATAACCACGGTATTCGAGCTTTTCAAGCCCTTGAATCAAAATATCAGTTGCATTTGTGTTTCCAACAACACCAACAATTCCACACATAGTATATACGACACAGACCAGCTGTGCTTTCCCCTTAAATTGGTATAGTCTGATTTTCCTTTTACAGAATCAGCAAAAACAGTATATAATTGTTTTTCTCACTTGTCAAGAATAAAAATTGGTATAGTTTTTTATCTGGCATTTTATCAGAATTTCACTTGATACCTGACAAGTCAGCATCAATTACTTATAATAAAAAGAGGAGGTATTTGCCATGTGGTTTTTCTTCGCACTTTTATCAGCTATCTTTGCAGCCTTAACGTCAATTTTAGCCAAGATTGGGATTGAAGGAGTTCCATCCAATCTAGCAACCGCTATTCGTACAGTCGTCGTCATTCTTATGGCCTGGGCCATGGTTTTCTTGACCAATAGTCAGACCGAAATTGTCAACATCAGTAAAAAAAGTTGGCTCTTTCTCATCTTATCTGGTCTAGCCACTGACGCCTCCTGGCTCTGCTACTATAAGGCTCTACAGATGGGCAATGCGACCGAGGTATCTGCTGTCGATAAATTCAGTCTCGTCATTACCCTCGTTCTAGCCTTTTTCTTTCTACAAGATATCCTGACGTTTAAAACAATTATTGGCTGTATCCTGATTACGATTGGGACCTTGGTGATGATATTGTAATAAAAAGTGAGATGAACATCATCTCACTCTTTTTATTCTTAAAATCCATTATGGTCGCTGAGTTCTTTAAACCAGTGGCCCGATTTCTTCAGGCGACGTTCCTGCGTTTCAAGGTCAAGCTCGACTAAACCATAGCGGTTTTTATAGCTGTTGAGCCATGACCAGCAATCGATAAAGGTCCAGATCAAGTATCCTTTACAATTAGCACCATCTTCAATGGCACGATGAAGTTCACGAAGATGACCTTTGACAAAGTCGATACGATAATCGTCCTGAATCATACCATTCTCACGGAATTTATCTTCACCTTCAACACCCATACCATTCTCCGTCAGCATCCACTCGATATTACCATAGTTTTCCTTGATGTTTTGAGCAATATGGTAAATCCCTTGCTCGTAGATTTCCCAACCGCGGTGAGGATTAATCTTACGACCAGGCATGACGTAAGGTTCGTAGAAATGCTCTGGCAAGAGGGGACTGTCTGGATGTTTAGCAAAACGCGGCGCCATAACGCGCAAAGGTTGGTAGTAGTTGACTCCAAGGAAATCAACTGTATTCTCGCGAATGAGTTCTAACTCTTCAACAGTGTACTCTGGCAGCAAATCATGCTCAGCTAAAATTTCCACCAATTCCTCTGGATAAGCTCCCAAGACAGACGGATCTAGGAAAGATTGAGCTTGGAAGAGGTCGGCAATGCGCGCAGCCTTGACATCCGCAGGATGCTGGCTACGTGGATAGGCTGGTGTCAAATTAAGGACAATCCCAATCTTGGAATCAGGCAGAATCTCATGACAGGCCTTAACCGCAAGACTACTAGCCAGTTGTGTATGATAGGCTACCTTAACCGCTGCTTTAGCATCTACCTTATGAGGATAGTGGGCATCATAGAAATAGCCAAACTCAACAGGAACGATAGGTTCATTAAAGGTGATCCATTGGTCCACCAAGTCACCGTAAGTCTCAAAACAGAAACGCGCATAGTCTTCATAGGCCTTGACAGTTGCCTTATTTTCCCAACCATCGCCGTCTTCTTGGAGGGCAAAAGGCAGGTCGAAGTGATAGAGATTGACTAAGAGGAGAATGCCCTTGGCCTTAATAGCCTCAAAAACCTGACGGTAGAAAGTCACCCCTTGCGGATTGACCTCTCCACGGCCCTGTGGGAAAATACGAGACCACTGGATAGAAGTTCGGAAGGCTGTATGCCCAGTCTCTACCAAAAGCTCAATATCCTTTTCCCAGTTCTCATAGAAGGTCGATGTTTTATCTGGACCAATCTCATTATAGTAGCGGTTTGGCTCTACTTGATACCAATAATCCCAGAGATTATCTCCTTTACCATCACCAAGCACTCGTCCTTCTGTCTGTGGTCCAGAAGTAGAGGAACCCCAAACAAAATCCTTTGGAAATTTTAGCATAGCTTTACCTCTTTGTTTACTCATTTTTCCCATTATACAGAAAAAACAAGGTAAAAACTAGTTACATTTTTGCCTTGTTTTTCTTCTGATTATAGTTTTTATTTCTTGCTTAGGATTTCAAGGGTTTCGAGCAAGTTGTCTGCGTGAACTTCGATGGTGTCACCAGTCGCCTTGATCTTGACTTCTACGATACCATCTGCCGCTTTCTTCCCAACAGTGATACGGATTGGCAACCCAATCAAGTCGCTATCGCTAAACTTCACTCCGACACGTTCGTTACGGTCATCCGTCAAGACTTCGTAACCAGCTCCCATCAAGTTGGCTTCCAGTTTATCTGTCAAGGCTTGCGCTTCTTCGTCTTTGACATTGACAGTAATCAAATGCACATCAAATGGTGCCAATTCTTTAGGGAAGTTAACTCCCCAAGCGTAACGGTATTCCCCTTTTGGCGTTTTGTTGACAAAGAGACGAGCGTGTTGCTCCATAACTGCTGAGAGAAGACGACTAACACCGATACCGTAACAACCCATGATGATTGGCACAGCACGGCCATTTTCGTCCAAAACATCTGCACCCATGCTTGCTGAGTAGCGAGTTCCGAGTTTGAAAATATGACCGATCTCAATACCACGGGCGAAGTTAAGAACGCCTTGTCCGTCTGGTGAAATTTCACCCTCACGAACTTCGCGGATATCCACATATTCTGCAGTAAAATCACGAACTGGGTTCACACCCGTCAAGTGGTAGCCATCTTCGTTAGCCCCCACAACAGCATTGCGAACATCTTGTACCTTACGGTCTGCAATGATTTTCACATTTTCTGGCAAACCAACTGGGCCAAGCGAACCAAAGCCAGCTGGGATAACATTTGCTACTTCTTCCTCGCTCGCAACATCAAAGAAATCTGCTCCCAAGTGGTTTTTCAACTTGACTTCATTGAGTTGGTCATTTCCAACTAGAAGGGCTGCAACAAGCTCACCATCTGCCATGTAGAAGAGGGTTTTGATTGTTTGTTCTTCTGGGACGTTAAGGAAGGCTGCAACTTCATCGATGGATTTTACACCTGGAGTCTCGACGCGAGTCACTTCTTCTTCCGCGACGACACGGTTACTTGGTTTGTATTCGTTTGTTGCCATTTCTAAGTTAGCTGCATAGCTAGACTCACTTGAGTAGGCAATGGTGTCTTCACCAGAAACCATCCATTTGAGCAATTCTGCCTTGATTTCTTCTTGCACTTCTGCAGGAATTTCATCAAATGAGGAAACTGACTTGTCTAAGACAACCCAGCGGTCGAGGTCTGTACGGGCTGGTGTGATGGCCATAAATTCTTGGCTATCCTTACCACCCATGGCTCCACCGTCACCGATGATGGCCTTGAAGTCCAAGCCACTACGAGTGAAAATACGTTCGTAGGCCGCCTTGTACTCGTCATAAGTCACGTCCAAACTATCGTAATTAGCATGGAAACTATATCCGTCTTTCATGATAAACTCACGCGTACGGAGAAGTCCGTTACGTGGACGTTTTTCATCACGGTACTTAGGTTGAATTTGGTAAAGGTTGAGTGGCAACTGCTTGTAAGACTTGACAGAGTCACGAACAATAGCTGTAAAAGTTTCTTCGTGTGTCGGACCTAGGATAAAGTCTGACTTTTCACGATTTTTCAGTTTATAAAGGTCTTCACCATAGGTTTCATAACGACCTGATTCACGCCAAAGATCGGCACTGAGAAGGGCAGGCGCTAGCATTTCCACCGCACCAATCTTATCAAACTCTTGGCGCATGATATTCTTAGCCTTTTCAATCACACGGTTAGCGAGTGGTAGGTAAGAATAAACACCAGCAGAAACTTGACGAACATAACCAGCACGCAACATAAGTGCGTGGCTGATAACTTGAGCATCGCTTGGCATTTCGCGAAGCGTTGGGATTAGCATTTTACTTTGTTTCATAATATTCCTCGATTATCTAAAAGAAGAGTCGCATAATGTCATTCCAGGTCACAGCTAGCATCAAGACAACCATCATAACTACACCAGCCATGGTGACATAGGTTTCAATTTCTTGTTTAAGGGGTTTCCGGCGGATAGCCTCTAGGATATTGAGCACAATCTTTCCACCATCCAAAGCCGGAATCGGAATCAAGTTAAAAATCCCGATATTGATGGAAATCATGGCTAGGAAATAGAGGACATTCTCAATTCCATTTTTAGCAGCATCGCTACTTGCCTTAAAAATGGCAACGGGACCGCCGAGTTTGTTCAAATCTGGATGGAAAATCAAGTTTTTCAGAGCCGAAAGGATACGAAGCCCTGAATCAGCAGCGGTTGTAAATCCACCAACAAACATGGATAGAAAGTCTGACTTGACTCCCGGTTGAACCCCGATAATATAACGTCCTTGATTTTCTTCTGGCGTTACCGTGACTTGTTTTTCGCTACCATTTTCAGAAATGGTCACATCTAAGGTCGGGGCTGTCTTGTCCTTGGTATCTGCTTCCACAGCCTGGGTCAAGTCTTGCCAATTCTTAACCTCATGCGAGCCGACCTTGGTAATTTGGGCGGTCTCAGCTACACCTACCTTAGCCAAAGCGCCCTCTGGCATGACGTGAAAGAGATTGGTCTGAGTATCTCTAACACCGCCCTGCAAAAAGATCAAAATCCAAAAAACAACAACACCTAAGATAAAGTTATTCATAGGACCTGCAAAGTTGGTGATGAGCTTGCCCCAGATAGAAGCATTTTGATACTGTACATCCAAAGGAGCGATGCGCACTTCGGTTCCGTCTTCTTCAACAACCGTTGCATCGTGATCTACTGCAAAAATCTTTTCTTCTTCCAAGACCAACCCCTTGATAAAGAGCTTGTCTTCAAAGTCAAACTGGGTTACCTGCATAGGAAGAGCCGTTTGATCCAGTTTCTTCCCTGAGAGGTTGATCCGTTTGACCTTACCATCATCAGCAAGTGTTAAACTGACTGGAGTTCCTGTCTTGATTTCTGTCGCATCATCACCCCAGCCTGCCATACGAACATAGCCTCCTAGAGGAAGGATTCGAATGGTATAAGCAGTGCCATCCTTACCGATATGGGAAAAAATCTTGGGCCCCATACCAATGGCAAATTCACGAACTAGAATGCCTGATTTCTTGGCAAAATAAAAATGTCCAAACTCATGCACCACCACAATAATCCCAAAAACGAGGATAAAGGTTAGCAATCCAATCATTCAATATTCCTTTCTTTAAAACAGGCCGAATAAGTGCATCATTGGAAACACAATCAGCATGCTGTCAAAGCGATCCAATACACCACCATGTCCAGGGATAAATTTTCCAGAATCCTTGACACCGAAATGGCGTTTCATGGCACTCTCAATCAAGTCACCAAACTGACCTGCCACACTGAAGAAGGCAGCAAAGAGACTCATTCTATAAATCCCATAAGGAAGAGCAACTGTGCTGTCCACTAACATGAAAATCACTGTTATCAGTACCGCACCTAGAATACCACCGACAAAGCCCTCAATACTCTTATTAGGAGAAACTCTCGGAGCCAACTTATGTTTACCAAAATTCATCCCTGTCAGGTAGGCTGCGCTATCTGTCGCCCAAACGATAAAAAGGGCCAAAAGTACCTTGTCAAAACCTGCCACCCGAGCATCTAGTAAGGCATTGAAGCCAAAACCAACATAAAAGCTCACAGCAATTGGGAAAGCGGCATCTTCAATCGTATAGTTTTTACTGAAAACGGTTGTCCCTAGCATTATGGTAATCAGAACACTATAGGCAACTACATTCCCATCAACAGGCAAAAATGTTAGGTAATTTTCCAAAGGAACTGTGAGAGCGAAGGTCGCAAAGAGAGTCAATGCACCCTCAATGGTCATAGTCTTTAGCCCCTTCATATGCAAGAGTTCATGGACGCCTAACATGGCTAACAAGCCAATCCCTATCTGCAACAAGAGCCCTCCTGCAAACAAGACTGGAAGGAAAATCGCCAGGGCCAATACCGCAAACAATGTTCTCTTTTGTAAATCCTTGGTCATATCTTCTCCTAAACTCCTCCAAAACGGCGATTGCGATGGTTAAAAGCAGCAATAGCTTCCTGCAAGGCGGCTTCATCAAAATCAGGCCACAAGATATCCGTAAAGTAAAGCTCACTATAGGCTGCTTGCCATGGCAAGAAATTACTTAAACGCAACTCACCACTCGTACGGATAATCAAATCAGGATCTCGCAAATCCTTTGGCAGGTGTTGCGTGAAAAGATAGTCCCCAATCATATCTTCTGTGATGTCACCAGGGTTGATTTTAGCATCTAGAACATCTTGAGCCAAGCCCTTAAGAGCCTGCGTAATTTCAGCACGGCCACCATAGTTAAGCGCAAAATTGAGAATCAAGCCCGTATTGTTCTTGGTCAATTCCTCCGCTTTTTTCAAAGCTTCAAAAGTCGGCTTAGGCAAACGGTCTGTCTCCCCAATCATCTGAATCTTAACATTATTTGCGTGCAATTCAGGGACGTAGTTATCATAAAATTCGACTGGCAAGTTCATGATAAACTTGACTTCTTGATCTGGGCGTGTCCAATTTTCCGTTGAAAAGGCATAAACCGTGATGACCTTAACTCCCATCTTGTTAGCTGCCTTGGTCACCTTTTGGAGGGCTTCCATCCCCGCCTTATGACCAAAAACCCGTGGTTGCATCCGTTTTTTAGCCCAACGACCATTCCCATCCATGATGATGCCAATATGAGCAGGAACCTGTGTTGGAACCTCGACTTCTACAGCTTTATCTTTCTTAAAAAATCCAAACATGTTCTTATTCCTATTCAAAAATCTATCGTTTCATTATACCATATTTCCCTATTTTCTTCTATTGCTAAGTTATTAGCTCTCCATACAGACAAAAAATAAGCCGCCTGATTGGGCGACTTAATTTTATAGGGAGATTATTATGAAAAAGTTTTAGGAGTTTAAGTTAAGTTCCTCTTAACTTATGAACCTAGTATACCGTCCCTAACTTAAATTTTTCTTAAGTTTTTTGAAAAAGTCAGATTTTTCCATTTTTCTTGCCAATTTTTCTTGGACAAGCGTTCTTGATAGAGCTTCATTCGGTCTTCATTCTCTAAAAAATGAGGAGTTGGGGAAATCTGAAAGTTCAAAATATCCTCTAAACCATAAGGCGCAAAGAGCTCTAAAGTTGCGTCAGCATGCAAGCGAAGCCCTATCGCCGTACAGCGCTCAGGATACTTACTCATGGCATCACGAGAACTCGTGTAAGGCGCTGTGTGGGGACTGTGCAGATGCATATAGACCTGATTTTTCAACTCCCACTGATACTGAGGAAAATCTTCTCTCAGTTTTTTCTCTATGGATACTGTTTCCTCATAAGAAATATCTGGATCAAAGAAAATCACATCCACATCCGTCTCACTATCAAAAGGCGATTTATCAGACAAGAGATTCCAGATGAAATTCCTGACAGAACCTGCCGCCAACCACGAATCTTTCAGATCAAGATCACGAATGATGGTCAGAATAGTCATCATATCCAGATTTTCTCTGAAAGCATCTAGAATTTCTTGCTCATTTTTCATTGTATTCATAACCTAAATGCTCATATGCCTTAGCAGTCGCCACCCGTCCAGACCTTGTCCGCATGATAAAACCTTTTTGGATGAGGTAAGGTTCGTACATGTCTTCAACCGTCTCACGCTCCTCGGCAATATTAACGGAGAGAGTACCTAAACCGACAGGACCACCACCGTACATCTCAATCATGGTACGAAGGATTTTCTGGTCCACATAGTCCAAACCTTCATGGTCTACATCCAGCATAGTCAAGGCCTTATCCGTAATGACATCATCAATCAAGCCATCGCCCATAATCTGCGCAAAGTCACGCACGCGCTTGAGGAGACGATTAGCAATACGAGGAGTTCCACGACTGCGTAAAGCTAACTCAGATGCAGCTTCATGAGTGATTTCCATCTCAAAGATATCTGCCGTCCGCTCGACAATCTCTGTCAAGTCAGCATGGGTATAATACTCCATGTGACCTGTAATCCCAAAACGGGCACGAAGAGGATTTGAAAGCATCCCAGCTCGTGTCGTTGCACCAATCAAGGTAAAAGGTGGCAAGTCCAGATGAACACTGCGACTGCCTTCACCAGCCCCAATCATGATATCAATGTAGAAGTCCTCCATGGCACTATAAAGCACCTCTTCCACCGACATGGGCAAGCGATGAATCTCGTCAATAAAGAGGACATCTCCCGGCTCCAAATCATTCAAAATCGCTACCAAGTCACCTGCTTTTTCAATGACAGGACCAGAAGTTTGCTTGAGATTGACTCCCAGTTCATTGGCAATGACAAAAGCCATGGTTGTTTTCCCAAGACCTGGAGGGCCAAACAAAAGAACATGGTCCAGCGCCTCATCACGCATCTTCGCTGCTTCGATAAATATTTGCAGCTGGTCCTTGACTTTATCCTGACCGATATATTCACGTAAATATTGGGGACGGAGGGTACGTTCTACTAACTCCTCATCCCCCATGATCTCATTGTCTAAAATTCTACTCATGGCTCTATTATATCAAAAATCCAAGCCACAAACAAAAAAGCCACCTGATTGGGTGGCTTCATTAGGGAGATTATTATGAAAAAGAAAAGTTTAGGATTTCATTAAATAAAGGGTACTCAATGAAAATCGAAATCAGACTAGGCAGATAGACGCAAGCATAACTATAGTTAGCTAAGTCGACTCTAACGAAGGTTGATGAGATTTTCGAAGAGTATTAGGAGGTCTTTATTTAATGATTATATAATACAAAAGGAGACTTAAAATTCCCTTAATTTTTAAATCAATCACTAACAATTTTCTTTAACAGCTGTTTGACCTGCAATACGTCCAAAAGTAAAGATATCCGTAAGCGAATTTCCTCCTAGACGGTTACCTGCATGGAGTCCACCTGCGACTTCTCCGGCAGCATACAAACCAGGGATAATCTGACCATTTTCATTCAAAACGTGTGTTGAAGTATCAATCTTGAGTCCACCCATTGTATGGTGAACGGCTGGTTTTCTCGGTGTTGCGTAAAATGGCGCAACCTCACACTTAAGATCAAAACTACCTTTATTAAATTCAGGATCAAAACCTGCATCTACATAGGAATTGTAATTCTTAATCGTTTCCACTAGAACTTGTGGGGCCATACCAATCTGAACCGCCAACTCTTCTATCGTATCTGCACGATAGAGAGTGCCTGCTTTGACTTGGGCATCGATTTTTTCTTGGCTAGTGTTGTAGGCTGTTGCCTTGATACGTTCATCTGCAATTAGATAGAACAAGCCTCCATTATCAATCGCCGCTTGAGATAGCTTGTCTCGGCTACCGTACTCATCTACAAAGCGCTTCCCTTCAGTATTTACCATGATGAAGTTTGCTGGGGGAACTTGAAGTCCTGAGAAAAGAGCTCCTGTCACTGGATCGGATACTGGCATCATTTGACTAAAGCCCATACCCACTAGATCTGCACCTACACTTTGCCCTAAAAGAATACCATCTCCTGTTACAGCTGGTGTATTAGATGTAGCGATATCATCTGCAATTTCAGTCCAGTAGGTATTGTATTTTTGTAGCATCTTTGTATTGGCACCAAATCCTCCAGAAGCTAGAACAACAGCATCTGCATTGACAATGATGGTTTGACCGTTTCGACCTTCTGCTCTGACACCCTTGACAGCCCCGTCTTCTACAAGCAATTCTTTAACTGGAGAATCTGTCAAGATCTTACCACCATGTTCTAGAACATATTTTTGTAGGACAGATATAAAGGCATACCCCATTGGTTGGACCGGCTTATGACCACGACGCCAAAGGGCTCCAACTGGCATTGTCACTTCACTACGAACAAATTCAACACCGATGTCTTCCAACCAACGAACAGACTCTAGGGCCCGTTCGGTTAAAACAGAAACCAAATCGTATTGGCCATGAATTTCATTTCCTTGTAAATCTTTTCGTTTCCCACCGATATAGGTTTGGATACGGTAAAGTAAGGTAGAGTCAAACAAATAGCTCGGGTCCTGCAAATACTGCTCAACCTCAACTTTCAAGGCTCTAAAGTCCTCTAAATATTCTGGATCAATCGTTGATTCATCTGTCGCAATCAATTCTTGAAGCGTATGAGCCTCACCTGGATGAGCTGAGAAGGTTCCTTGCCATGCTGGATCTGGTGCATTCATTGGACCACCTGCACGAACAGTATTTCCTCCAATTGCAGGAAATTTCTCAACAACAATTGGCTTCTTACCAGCTTGTAAGACTGCAGCGGCTGCAGCTAATCCAGCTCCTCCGCCTCCGACGATGACAACGTCTGCCTGATAGGTCTTATCTTCTTTATCTAGGGCAGATGGCGCTTTTGAACGTTTCCGTAAAACATCTGGATTTGCACCGGCTTGTTTGACTGCACGCGCAACTCCATCTAAAACACCATTTGAAGTCACAGAAGCTCCTGACACCGCATCAACATTTAAGGTTTGTCCCTCAATGATTTCCGCTGGGATACGGGTAAAGACGACATCTGCGATTCCTGAAGATTCTCCAGAAGAATCGATTTCAATTTTTTCAATACGGTCCTCAGAAACCGTTACATCCATCGGTAATTTACCATTATGGCCTTCAGTTGTAACATGGTAAGTCCCCGGTTCAAAGCGAACTTCTTCAGGAAGATTTAGTTGGTTTGCAACGGATACAAAGCGAAGGAAGCGATAAAAACAACTATCTAGAAAATCAACGGTTCGCTCATCAATCAAATCTCCATTGTCATCAAACGCTCGATGCACTCGACCAAGTAAAAACTCACTACCTGGCATAACTGTTGCATTTACCCCAGGAGCATCCAGAATCTGACGAAGATGAAGTTGGGCACGTGAAGAACCTTGAATATCGTAAGAAGCTCCGACAATCATGGTCGGCTTTCCGTCTAGTGGATGAATGTTAAAAGACAACCACTCGAGCAAGCTATTCAAACTTGATGGAATCGTATGATTGTGCTCGGGTGTCGAGATAATGACACCATCAGCTTCTGAAATAGCTTGATTAAACTTCTGAATAATAGGTGTATCTGTTTGATCATCTGTTTCATTGAACATTGGTACATCTGTTATCTCTAAAATCTCAATATCCGCTTTCTGAGCAAAATGTCTTTTCATAAATTGCAACAGGTTGCGATTATAGGATTTTTTTGCATTAGTCCCAACAATAGCTACTAATTTCATGGATTGTTCTCCTTTCTTGAAATACTTATGCTTTCAACCATTCTTCCCAAATGAAAGATTTCTTACGATTTGTATCTTCTGGTTTGACCAAAGCCTTTGTTAATTCAACAAAGTTTTGAAACTCTGAAAAATGTTCTTCTAGTTCTGCAACCTTTTCAGGATTGTTCAAATGACACTCATCATCCAGGACTTGCTCAGAATGACCTAGAAAGAACTCTGTACCCGGCATAACTCTCGCTTTAAGCTCCGGCGCATCTAAAATCTGACGTAAATGTGCCTGCGCTCTAGATGTTCCCAGCAAACCGAGAGAAGCACCAACAATCATCGTCGGTTTATTGATTAAGGCACGACTGGTATAAGCAATCCACTCCAAAGCAGAGGCCAAAGGTGCTGGTATCGTGTGGTCGTACTCAGGTGTTGAAATAATCATACCATCTGCAGCAAGAATTTTTTCTGAAAAAGCTTGAACTTCAGCTGGCGCTAGCTTGTCCTCAGGTTCGTTAAAGGCTGGCAATTGTTTGATTTCCAATACCTCAATGTCGGCTTTATCCGAAAAGTGCTTTTGCATAAATTTCAAGAGTTTCCGATTGGTTGAGCGATCTGAATTGGTTCCAACGATAGCAACTAGTTTCATCTTGGTACCCCTTTCATTTATTTAATCTACTTTCATTATACTACTTTAGAAAATCTTGTAAATCCTTGATAATAAAGACCGTGTTATTCTATCAGATTATCGTACTTTAGTACAAATTCGTGAAAAAATTAACAAAATATCTTCATAAACTATTGACCGGTTTCCTTAACTATGATATAGTCTTGGTGAAAAAATATACATTTAAGGAGGATGTTTTTATGAAAGAGACATTCAATCGTTGGAGGATTTTAGTCGCGTCTACAGCCATTCTTCTTTGCACAGGTGCCGTCTATTCCTTTTCTGTTTTTGCCGGACCACTTAGCAGTTCAACAGGCTGGTCCATGTCTGATATTATGTTAGCATTTGCTATCAACTCTGCAATAGGCCCTATCCCCATGATTCTCGGAGGTTATTTAGTTGACAAAGGTTATGTAAAATGGACCATCGCCCTCGGCGCTCTTCTATTTGCTAGCGGATTTTACTTAACCGGCTATGCCAATTCACCAGCCATGCTTTATTTGACTTATGGATTAATGGCCGGGCTTGGTCAAGGTTTTGCCTATTCAGGTGCCCTCTCCAATTCACTTCGCCTCTTCCCTGATAAACGTGGCTTAGCCTCTGGAATTCTGACAGGTGGCATGGGATTTGCCGCAGTCATCGCTTCTCCAGTCGCGAGCAATCTCATTCAACAACAAGATGCCTTCTTTGCTTTTCGTACAATTGGGCTAGTCTATATTGTTGTTATCATCTGTGCAATTTTCTTTATTAAGGCAGCTCCAAGCGGCTACCAACCAGCAGGCTGGAAAGCTCCTATCCCAACCAAACAAGGACCTACTAATAAAAACTGGAAACAAATGCTACAAAGTCCTCTGTTTTACATTATCATTAGCATGTTCTTTGTTGGCGCCTTTTCTGGTTTGATGATTGCCTCTCAAGCATCACCAATCGGTCAATCAATGTTTGGACTCTCTGCAGGCACTGCAGCTCTCTATGTCTCTCTTTATTCAATCGCAAACTCTAGTGGTCGTTTTATCTGGGGATCACTTTCTGATAAAATCGGCCGTTCAAAGACCTTATTGATTATCTATTCTGTCATTGTCCTAGCTTTATTCTCCCTAACTATCGTCCCTGGTCAACTCGGGTTTACCTTAGGAATTATTGGACTTGGTATCTGCTTTGGCGGTGTTATGGGGGTCTTCCCATCTATCGTCATGGAAAATTACGGTCCTGCAAATCAAGGGGTCAACTACGGTATCGTCTTCACTGGATATTCTTTAGCAGCATTTTTCGCTCCCAAAGTCGCTGTTCAAATGGCAATGGCTAATAATGGAAATTATAGTGTAGCTTTTTATGTTGCTATTGCTTTGGCCTTCATTGGACTTATGCTTACTATTTTTTATATGAAAAAGAAAGCTTAAAACTCGAAAACTTCCTAGATAAGGAAGTTTTTTTGGTATAATAAAAGTAGTAATAGAATATTGGGAGGATTTACCATGGCAGACCGTTCACGTTTCTTACGAGATAACCCATCTGACTTCCCATATGATTTTGAAAAACAAATCTTATCCAAAACATCTCCTGACACAATCTATCATTGTCATCCTGAGCTAGAGATTATTTATGTTACAAAGGGTTCTGCCATCGTTCATATCAACTCAGAACGCTTTGAAAGTCGTGAAGGAGATATTTTTCTTATCCAACCGACCTCTCTCCATGCTATCTATTCTCACAAAGATCAAGAACTATTTTCTACTAGCTTTCGAATTCATCTAGATTATCTTGGGAGAAGTCAGATTGACAGCTTTAGCCAACGCTATATCCAACCCCTCCACTCTGGTCACTTTTGCCTAACTCCTCAAATATCACCAGGAGATAAGGCCTATGATCAAATTCAATCCTGCCTTCTTTCACTCTTTTCTATCCTTGAAGAAAAAGGCATATACTACGACCTACTCATAAAATCTAAACTATACGAATTGCTTCATCTTCTCTTTAAGTATAGATACGTCAATCGACACTATACAGATGATACCTACCAAAAATACCAAAAACTAAAAGAAGTGATTTGCTACCTTGAACAGCACTACTCAGAACCCATTCATATTGAGCAACTGGCTGCAACATTTGGATATAGTAAAAATCACTTTATGAGTATTTTCAAGCAACATACTGGAGCCAGTTGTATGGACTACCTGCTCCAGTTACGTCTTGAGAAATCCTGTGAAAAACTCGTCCAAACCAACCTCAACATTCAAGAAATTGCAAGCCAGGTCGGTTTCACCAACATTTCAAACTTCAACCGTCAATTTAAGCAGCACTATTACTTAACACCTAGACAGTATCGAAACCAACAACTTAAAAAGAAAACATGATTCTTTCTCCTTAGTCTTTCTAAGGAGTTTTTTCAAACAAAAAAGCCACCTGATTGGGTGGCTTCTTTAGGGAGATTATTATGAAAAAGAAAAGTTTAGGATTTCATTAAATAAAGGGTACTCAATGAAAATCGAAATCAGACTAGGCAGATAGACGCAAGTATAACTATAGTTAGCTAAGTCGACTCTAACGAAGTATGGTGAGATTTTCGAAGAGTATTAGGAGGTCTTTATTTAATGGTTATATAATACAAGATGAATCTTAAAGCTAACTTAACTTTTTCTCTGATTTATCATTTTTTTAAAATTTTTTTCAAATGGATTTTTCCTCCCCAAGTCATAAAAAAGCCACCTGATTGGGTGACTTCTTTAGGAGATTATGATGAAAAAGAAAAGTTTGGGATTTCATTAAATAAAGGGTACTCAATGAAAATCGAAACCAGACTAGGCAGATAGACGCAAGCATAACTATAGTTAGCTAAGTCGACTCTAACGAAGGCTGGTGAGATTTTCGAAAAGTATTAGGAGGTCTTTATTTAATAATTATATGATACACAAGGAGACTTAAACTTTACTTAAGAAAAAATGATTTTTTTATCTTTTTCGATCCACCCAAATCATTCCTGTACAGTCATAAGTAGATAAAGTTTCAAATCCCAGAGATCGATAGAATCCCAAGGTTTTTTCTGTCTGTTCGGTCACTAGTTGGACTTGATAGGCATCTTTGAAGTCACCTAAAGCCTCTTTCATCAAGTCGCTACCAATCCCTTGGCGCTGATAGCTAGGCAAAACGATCAAATCCTGGACAAAAATCGATGAGAAACCATCTCCGACCAAACGGACCAAGCCCACCACGGCATCGCCATCAAGTGCCAGATAAATCGCTAATGAGTGAGACAAGGCTCTCTCCAACATCTGAGGTTGATGTGTATAATTTGTCCATCCAACTGCCTGATAGAGATGCAAAACATCCTCTAGCTTGACGATTTCTTGCCTTCTAATAGTCATCATCCTAATACCTCTCAGAATTCTCTTAAGCTCTTGTACTGCCGTCCATTTTTATCAAAATTTTCAGGAGTCAGCCATGCTTCCAAACGAGCTTTAACTTGAGGCCAGTCCTTATCAATCATAGAGAGCCAATCCGTATCCCGTGTACGTCCCTTATAAACGACTGCCTGACGGAAGGTTCCTTCATAAACAAAGCCCAAACGCTCCGCAGCTCGTCTGGATGGAAAATTTAGAGCATCGCATTTCCACTCATAGCGACGATAGTTAAGCTCCTCAAAAACATAGCGTGCCAAGAGATACTGAGCTTCTGTTCCTATCCTCGTCCCCTTAAGAGCAGGCGAAAAAGTGACGGCACCCACTTCTATTACTCGGTTATTCTGGTCAATGCGCATGAGAGAAAAAGTTCCCAAGGCCTTACCAGTTGCCTTGTCTATAATCACGTAGTAAAAACGGTCCTTTCGAGCCAACATCTGATTTAAGACGGTAACCAGTTCCTCCATATCTGCCACTGGTTCCTGAAAGAGGTAGGTCCACATCTCCCGAGGAGTACCTGGACCATAAACAGCTAATAAATCCTCCGCATGCTTTTCCACCGAAAGAGCCTCTATCCGAGCGTAGCGCCCTTCTAAGAAATCAATAGAAGGCAATTCACCAGATGTATAACCTTCCATTGACTCACCAATCATCTGACCATATTCATTTACTGGCATCGTTTTTCTCCTTGTTTTACGCTGAGAATACTATATCATAATTTGCTCTATATGGAAACTAGCACTCTCCTCAAACCTCATCCACTCACTACATTAGTGATTCGTTTTCTTTCTTTTATCTTCTAAGGCTTGATTAATTCGTTGGGTGAGCTTGTGAGTTTGCCAGATCTGGTACAACCATATCAGTCCATAAATTAATAAGAAAAAGAACCACAGCAAGGGACTCAACAATGCCGAACCCCAGCCAAAAAATAGGTAGGTCAATACTAAAATAGTAGCTGTCGCTAACAAATGAACTCCTACACGCATACTATAAGCAAGAAACTCTAGCCTTTCAAGGATTAAGGTCAATACCCCCATAATTCCACTCATCAAAAACAAAGCTAGAATATTTTTTGTCGTTGGTGCAGGATAGGTAATACCTGAATAAAACTGCGCCAATAACACCAAACTCAAATAAACAAAGGAGGCCGTCCGCATTCCCGATACAAAATAAGCAATCAATCGCTTCATGATTTTCTCCTATAAACCTAGATAATCCATTAAGGACTTAACGTATTTCCGACTCACACTCGATTTGATACCCCGAGTCATTTTAGCCATCATGTTCCCTGAAAAGCTATCCGATAATGACTCTAAATGGTCAATGTTTATAACTGAATGACGTGATATCTGTATAAAGTTACGTCGATTAATTCGATTCTGAAAGTTTGTCAATGTTTCCTTAGTTTTATAAATCCCATCTACCGTATAAATGGTCAACAAATTCTTATCGATATCTGCTAGAATAAGATCCTCAATTTTCACCATAACCAGATGATCATCCGTTCGAATAGGAATGACCACCTGATTAGTCGTTGAAAATTGTTCTAAATACTCCATGACTTCTCTTGCTTGGTCAGTTAACTGAGCTGCCTGAATTAAAATGTGTGGGTCTTTTTCTGAAAACTCTGTCTTCATTTCAAAACGAATCTTCATTTTCTCTCCAATACATCTTTATTTTCTCTTGCTAAACACTTTAACAAATAACATCCAAAGAAGAATAGCGACGAGACTGATAATAACCACTATAAAGTATGTTTCTTCCTTTGTCAATAGTTCTTGCCAGTTGATTTGGATTCCCATTTTTTCTTGAAATTCCTGTAACAGACTGTTATTTCCTGAAAATGCGGTCTCTAATCGCTCTTTCATTAAGACTTGTCGATAGAGAGAAGCAATATAAGTGGCAGGGGTACATTTCATGAAAAGCTGTGCAGAATCAGGTAATACTCCAATGGGGATATAAGTTCCTACTAAAAATCCAGAAGCAGTTCCCACTATCGTTGCCAGTTTACCAAGGCTATCTACAGATTGAAAACGGTAAATCAAGAGAACATTTACCAAACTTGAAAGCAGACTGCTTAACAACATAATCAAAGCGATTTCCGGTAAATGGCTGATAACTGGGCTCTCTTTAAAATAAAAACTCATAACAGCATACATAAACACCTGCATGACAAAAGAAATGACAATACTACTGATTAGATAGGACGCCTGTAAGCCCCAGTTGCCTAAATCAGTCAAGAAGAGATCTTGATCCACTTGATTTTCGCGGTCCTGTACCATTTGTTTAAGAGCCGTAAAACTGGTTGTCATCCCAGTCACAGCCAACGTCCCACCCATCAGCCAGTTATTTAAAAGGTTCGTACTATTAGGGAGTTGGGACCAAGAATCCGTCAAATTCTTCTGCAAAAAAATGATATAAAGGAGGAAGGAAATCAATGCCCCCAATAATGAGAAAAATACTCCCGAACGATTACGAAAATATAAGATAAAATTCCGTTTCAATAAAGCTAGCATTAGCGAACCTCTCTTCCTGTAAGTGCAATAAAGGCATCATCCATAGTACCCGAACGAAACTCAAAAGAATCAATTTCTTCTCGAACTTTTGCTAAATATTCAATGGCTTCCTGTGACGTCCTTGGATAAAAAAGATATTCCAACTCATTTTCTTCCTCTACTGTCATTCCAACCTGTAGCAGCTTTTCTAGATCCTTCATTTCCTTAAAACGAATTTTTAGGATATTAGATGCATACTGACTTTTAATAGCAGTCGCAGAACCTTGCGCAATCACTTTCCCATGATCAACGATATAGATCTGATCCGCTTCATCTGCTTCATCCAGATAATGAGTCGTTAAGATAATAGTCATCCCTTCATCTTTTTGTAGTCGATACAGTAGATCCCAGATGGATTTGCGCGTCTGAATATCAAGACCTGTTGTTGGTTCATCCAAGAAAAGAATATCTGGTCGCGAAAGAAGAGCACGCGCAATATCAACCCGACGTTTTTGTCCACCTGACAAGGTTCCATAGAGTTGTTTCTGGAAAGCCGTCAAACCCAGTTGATGAATCAAATCATCCACACGACTTGCCGCAATCTCCTTATACTGTTGAGCGCGAATCGTGAGATTTTCCCTAACCGTCAACATCTCATCCAGTACACTGGCTTGAAAAACAACTCCGATTTTCGTATTTGGCGCATATTGAATCTGACCTTGTGTCGGCTTTTTCAAACCGATCAACATGGAAATGGTGGTTGATTTCCCTGCACCATTGGGTCCCAAAATAGCATTGAAACTTCCTTTTTCAAATTCTAACTGAATATCATCGACAGCCATATGATTGCCGTACCGTTTAGTCAAATGTTCAGCTTGTAAAATCATATTTTCCCCTCCTCTTTACCACACTAGTTTAACAAAAAAAATGAAAGAAAAATCGACTTTTGAGATAAGCAGTTAAAATGAAAGGCCAAGTGGTAAAATAATGGGGGTTAAATTAAAGTAGAGCAGGCTCGTTTTTCTCCTATCGAATCACTAGAGGAAGTTTAAAATCACTTACAACCATACATTATATTTTTAAACATGCGCTATAAAAGAGGCATTTTATAGCATCCGGCAGAAAAATCCAGGAGTCAATAGTATTGTTCTCGCTAAACCAAACAATAAAAAATGAATCAGAAATCATGGCACACACTCCCTTCTAGTAAAATGAAAATGCTGAATGGGGCAGGATTGAATTTGAAGCAAGCAAGTATGGTCCTGAATTTGAAACTGCCATTAACGATAAGTCTATCTATTAGGAAAGAAATCTTCAATACAAGCAAAAACAGCTCTTATTATCCAAGAAGAGCTGTTCTATTTTATGAAAGAGAGAGTCACTAGTGCCCCTTGTGCTTCTCTCTACGTTTTTGCTGTTTGCGTTCAAATTTCTCTTGCTTGAGCAATTGCTTTTGGAGACTAGACTGTTGTTTTGAATGCTTTTTTTGTTCCTCATGCTGCAACTGTAAAAGCTCTTGTGACTTAGAAGAAACTTTCTGCTTCACCTGTTTCTTTACAGCTCGCTGCAGACGCTTCGGATTCCTAATCTTCACATGCTGTTTGACTGTTGCCTCTGGACTAAAAGATAACCGAGCAAACTGAGTCTGTAAAAGTTTCAAAATTTCATCCTCTTTTGGTTCCTGACCAAATGTCACACGACAAACTTGATAAGTTCCCTCATACTCTTGTTCAAACAATCCATGCCAAAATCCATCTTCAAAATAAACTGTCAAGCCAATTGAAACGATTTCCACGACAGCACCTCCTTAAATCTATCCCTAAGAATGGACAACCAAGGAGGAAGGTTACTGATAGGCTTGCCTACGTCTGGACTACCAACCAGAACTGTGTTTTTATCTTAGTTGGGACTATTATAGCACGGTTCAGCACTATCTACAAATTTTTCAAATGCGTATCAAAAAAATTTATCGTAGCAAACCAAGAGTCTACACTTTCTTTCATTAATAAGCGCCAATCTTTTCGATAATGATGATTCGGTTGATAAGCAACCGTTAACATATGCCCCGTTTCATGATATTTTTTAAACAAAATGGATTTCCCTTTATAATGTGAAATAATATCATCTATCGCGGATGACGCATCCCATATTTCATCGACATCGCTTCCTAGTAATAATAAAGGAGAGGCAATTTTACTCATATCAATCTGAGCCCTACTATCTTCAGAAATATGTTTTCCAAAAAACTTGTTTAAAAAATAATTTCCTAGTTGAAATTTTTGATACGGAAGTTCTTTTTGCAAATATGTCCAAGAAGATGAATGAGAGTTGAGTTTTCCCTTTATTCCCTCAAATATTACATTTGAGGGGGAATTGAGTACCAAACATTGCACATCATCCAAAATACTTTGTCCAGCCAGAACAAGCTCTGCTCCTTTAGAACGACCATATATTCCTATTTTTGTATTATCAACTTGAGGATGATGACATAGAAAATCTTTCGCTTCCTCCAGACATTCTATCGGAATTCGTTCTAAGTTTTGGGGTAATCCCTCTAAACCAAAATAAGCTATCGCAAGACAAATGTAGCCTCTAGAAGATAAAAGTTGGGCAATGTTCTGAGCTTTTTCAATTCTTCCCTCACTACCACTAACAATAATCACGGCTGGCGCCTTTCTTAACTTTTCATCATAAAATAATCGACCTTGAAAATGCTTATCATAAATATCTTGATACCTTATTCCCAGATTCATATAACGCCTTACAAAACTTTGCTCCGCGACCACATCTTTCCCCAGCCTGATTTTAATTTCAACACCAAAACAATTTCGTAATGGAATTCTATCAAGAGAACTGGGTAATCTCCTTTTCCTATTTTTCAACGGTTTCGCATTAAAGAACAAGCCCATTTCTGAAACTCCTTTATAAGATCCCGAAATAGATGCTGTTTGAGAGGTGTCAATCATACCGTCCTGATCAGATAAAAAAATTGCAGTTGATTTCCACATGACATCATGATCTAAAAGTAAGGGAGCATTTATACAGTAATAATCAGACAGGTACATTTCTACACAATACCTTGTCCTTGGTTCTAAACCATTGATAGTAATATAAAAAGATTCATCTGCTAAGTCAGTTTGTGAAATCAGCTCAATATTTACAGTCATATCTTCTCCTTTTGTTAACATACTTAACAACTAAGTTTAAAATTTACCGTGACTTTCACCACGGTAATCCTCCCCATACATTTTCAATATCATCCATCAATTTCACAACTGTTTGAAGCTCCTCCTCGCTATAGTTGTTTAAAACTGAAAAGACCGATTCTTCAATATATGCTTGTTGCTCCTTATGGACTTTAAAAACTTCGATGCCTTTTTCAGATAATCTCAAATATTTATTTTTCCCATTATTCGGAGCAAAATCAAAAACAACTAAATTTTTTTGAATTAATCTCCTAACACTTTGAGTTATTGCACTTCTCGAAACTTTTAATAATTCAGATAATTTCACTAGATTTAAGGGCTGATTTTTCCCAATCACAACAATCAAATGTACCTCATTCAACGTAATGGAATTGTCAATACTAATTTTATGTTGATTTTTTTTTAGCTGTTCAAATGCTAAAATAAATCTATTGAAACGATTATTAAATGTAATAAATTCTTTTTTATCCATAATCTCTCTTTTCTTTGTTAATTATATTAACAAAATAGAAACTTCTTGTCAAATAAAAATCCTCCAGATTCTACTCTGAAGGATTCCTATCTTATTTCACAACGATATTAACGAGTTTATTAGGTACCGCAATCACTTTGACAATTTCCTTACCGTCAATTTCTGCTTTGACTTTTTCGTCAGCCAGAGCAATTTCTTGCAATTCTTCGCGTGACAGGTCTTTAGCGACCATGAGTTTAGCACGAACTTTACCTTTGATTTGGACGACGATTTCGATTTCGTCTTCAACCAATTTACTTTCATCCCATGTTGGCCAAGCCACGTAAGAGATGGACTCACCTGTTGCTGCAACTGTTTGCCAAAGTTCTTCTGCCAAGTGAGGTGCAAATGGGGCAATCAATTGGATAAAGCCTTTGGCGTAATCCACATAGAGTTTGTCTTCCTTGTTAGCAGCGTTGACAAAGACCATAAGTTGGGCAATGGCTGTGTTGAATTTGAGGGATTCGATTTGCTCAGTAACAGATTTAACGGTTTCGTTATAAACCTTGTCAAGAGCACCATTGTTTTCCGCAGCGATTTCTTTACTTGTAATCAAACGGTAAACACGGTCGAGGAATTTACGGCTTCCTTCCAAACCTTCTTCAGACCAAGCAATTGAAGCATCAAGCGGTCCCATGAACATTTCATAGACGCGAAGGGTATCGGCACCATATTGTTCCACCACATCGTCTGGGTTAACAACGTTCTTGAGGGATTTAGACATCTTGGCTGGCGCTTGCTCCAACTCTTCTCCTGTTTCCACATGGAAGAAGGAACCGTCACGTTTTTCAACCTTATCAGTTGCCACAAGAGCCCCACGGTGGTCACGGTAGCTTGTTCCCAAAATCATTCCTTGGTTAAAGAGTTTTTGGAATGGTTCCTTAGTCGGAACAACACCGAGGTCATAGAGGAATTTGTGCCAGAAACGAGCATAGAGCAAGTGAAGAACAGCATGCTCTGCACCACCCACGTAGATATCTACTGGCAACCATTGTTTGAGAAGGTCCTCATCAGCCAATTTCTCAGTATTGTGTGGGTCGATATAGCGGAGGTAGTACCAGCTTGAACCAGCCCACTGTGGCATGGTGTTGGTTTCACGACGACCTTTGACACCATCTTCACGAGTCACTTCAAGCCAGTCTGTCAAGTTAGCCAATGGGCTTTCCCCAGTACCTGAAGGGCGGATATCCTTGGTGACTGGCAAGACAAGTGGCAATTCATTTTCAGGAACAGCTGTTGAAGTCCCATCTTCCCAATGAATGATTGGGATTGGTTCACCCCAGTAACGTTGACGACTAAAGAGCCAGTCACGGAGACGGTAGGTAACCTTCTCTTGACCACAACCTTTTTCTTCCAACCAAGCCACAATCTTGGCAATAGCATCTTCTTTATTCAATCCATCTAGGAAGTCTGAATTAATGTGAAGGCCATCCTCTGTGTAGGCAGCTTCTTCAACGTTTCCACCTTCAAGTACTTCGACGATTGGAAGGTCAAATTGTTTAGCAAATTCCCAGTCACGTTGGTCATGGGCAGGCACAGCCATGACAGCACCTGTTCCATAACTAGCAAGAACATAGTCAGCGATCCAGATTGGAATTTCCTTGCCATTGACAGGGTTGATGGCATAAGCACCCGTCCAAACCCCTGTTTTTTCCTTAGCAAGGTCGGTACGAGCCAAGTCTGACTTGAGGCTAGCTTGGTGTTTGTAGTCTGCTACGGCTTCAGCTTGTTCTGGACTTACGATAGCATCTACCAAATCATGCTCAGGTGCCAATACAGTGAAAGTCGCACCGAAAAGGGTATCCGGACGAGTGGTAAAGACAGTGAATTTCTTATCTGTTCCCTTTACTTTAAAGGTTACATTGGCACCAGTTGATTTCCCGATCCAGTTGCGTTGCATATCCTTGATAGACTCTGGCCAATCAAGTTCATCCAAATCATTAAGCAAGCGCTCTGCATAAGCAGTGATTTTAAGCATCCATTGGCGCATCGGTTTGCGGACAACTGGATAGCCTCCACGCTCAGAAGTTCCGTCAGGAAGGACTTCTTCGTTGGCAATGGCCGTTCCCAATTCTTCGACCCAATTTACTGGTACTTCCGCTTCATAGGCCAAGCCTTTTTCGTAAAGCTTGGTGAAGATCCACTGAGTCCACTTGTAGTAGTTTGGATCTGTCGTGTTGACTTCACGATCCCAGTCGTAAGAGAATCCAAGCGCATTGATTTGACGTTTGAAGTTGGCAATATTTTCCGCCGTAAATTCTGCTGGGTCATTTCCTGTATCCATAGCATATTGCTCTGCAGGCAATCCAAAGGCATCCCATCCCATTGGGTGAAGGACATTGTAGCCTTGCGCACGTTTGTAACGGCTGAGAATGTCCGTTGCTGTGTAACCTTCTGGGTGTCCTACGTGCAATCCGGCTCCTGAAGGATATGGGAACATGTCGAGAGCATAAAACTTCGGTTTTGACGCATCTGTTCCTGTCTTAAATGTATGATGTTGAGCCCAGTAGCCCTGCCACTTAGGCTCAATTTCCTTATGATTGTAAAAACTCATGGTATCTCTCCAATTTTATGATGTTACTATTATACCATTTTTAGGGGAATTTGAAAGTCGAGAAAGAATCTTTTCCCTCCATTGTTAAGAAAGATTGGCTCTGAAAACACTCTTGCTAAGCTAAATAAAAATAGCTCCTATACGGAGCTATCTTGATCAATGCTTATTTTCTTCCATCTTCTCACGCCCTAGTTCTCGGTAACTACGGTCACCAACAACTTCTACGCTAAACTGGCCGTTCTCGTATTCTAGAATGGTCACACTACCATTATCCAAGCCATGTGGGTGCATGCCATTGATGAGATAAACCATCGTACCAATGGTCATTCCATGGCTGACGACAAGAGCACTGCCCCCACCTTGTTCTTCCATTTCTTTGGCAATCGCTTCAAAGCCTTCCTTGATTCGACCACTGAGTTTTTCCCAACCTTCTGCCCAGCCTGCAGTATCAACCTCAACTAGACCTTCTGCTAACTCTGCATAGGATAACTGATGAACATGATCCACCTTGAAAACACGAGGAATAACCCCCATAAAGAGGTCCCCATCATAGGCCCCATCAAAACTACCAAAACACCACTCACGGATTCGCTTGTCCATGCGGTAAGGGATTTTCCCCTGCAATCCAAGTTCTTCTAAGATAATTCCCATGGTTTGAATAGTGCGCCCTGAATCACTGGAATAAGCCCGGTCAAACTGCAAACCAGACTCTCTCAAACCAATTCCCAACTCATGAATTCCCAACTCACCTTCTGCGGTTAGAGGCGTATCACTCCATCCTTGAGCACGTCCAATCGTGTTAAACATCGTTTTTCCATGACGTACCAAGTATAATCTTACTTTAGACATTTTCTATCCTCCATTTTCTTCTATTATATCATGGATCAAAGAAATATTTGGCTTTCAAAAGCAAAGCTCCTTCTCCTAATTTGCCACAAGAAAAGCTACCCTCATGGTAGCTTCCCTAGGAGATTATTATGAAAAAGTTTAGGATTTCTATTAAATAAAGTTAGGAGGTCTTTATTTAATGATTATAGTATACACAGTCATCCTTAAACTCAACTTAAATCTTCTCTCTTTTTTATTAATTTTTAAAACTATGGATTGGAGCTGGGATTTGCCCACCGCGAGAGATGAAATCAACAGACGAAGCCCCGTTGACCTTCATAACTGGAGCTGTCCCAAGCAAGCCACCAAATTCAATCATATCGCCTTCTTTGCCCTTTGGAATAATACGGACAGCCGTTGTTTTCATGTTAATAACACCGATTGCCGCCTCATCCGCAATCATAGCCGCAATGGTTTCAGCAGGCGTATCTTCCGGAATGGCAATCATATCCAGCCCAACAGAACAGATAGCCGTCATAGCTTCTAGTTTCTCTAAATTCAGAGAGCCATTTTGCACTGCAGCAATCATCCCCTCATCTTCAGAAACAGGGATAAAAGCACCTGACAAGCCACCGACTTGGTTACAAGCCATGACTCCGCCCTTCTTAACTTGGTCATTCAAAAGAGCGAGGGCAACCGTCGTCCCATGCGTACCAACTGTTTCTAGGCCCATTTCCTCAAGGACACGTGCCACAGAATCACCAACTGCAGGAGTTGGCGCCAAGCTTAGATCGACAATTCCAAAGTCAACACCAAGGCGTTCACTCGCCATTTGTCCAACCAGCTGACCGATACGAGTAATCTTGAAGGCCGTTTTCTTGACTGTTTCCGCTACTACATCAAAGCTCTGTCCACGAACCTTTTCCAAGGCACGCTTGACCACACCAGGACCCGAAACCCCGACATTGATGATAACATCTGCTTCGCCAACACCATGAAAGGCCCCTGCCATAAAAGGATTGTCCTCAACAGCATTAGCAAATACGACCAACTTGGCCGCACCCATATCTGATAAGTTCGCTGTTTCCTTGATGATACGTCCCATATCTGCAACTGCAGTCATGTTGATGCCTGACTTAGTTGAGCCAATGTTAACAGACGAACAAACCTTGTCGGTCTCAGCTAGAGCGCGTGGGATAGAATTGACGAGAATCTCATCTCCTTTTTGGTAGCCTTTTTGTACCAAGGCAGAGAATCCACCAATAAAGTCAACACCAATCTCCTTGGCAGCCTTATCAAGAGCCTTTGCCAAAACAACATAGTCTGTCGCATCAGTCGCAGCACCAATTAAAGAAATCGGAGTCACCGATACCCGTTTATTAACAATAGGAATCCCAAGTTCTGCAGCAATTTCATCTCCTACAGCCACTAGATTTGCAGCTTTAGTGGTAATTTTTTGGTAAATCTTTTCAGCAGCATGATTGATATCTGGATCAATACAGTCCAAAAGGGAAATCCCCATGGTGATGGTTCTGATATCGAAGTTCTGCTCCTCGATCATGGCAATGGTTTCTGTAACTTGTCTAATATCCATAGCCACCTCCTAGATATTATACATAGCGTCAAAAATCGCCGCACTTTGAATATTGATTTTGACATTCAAGGTCTGACCGAAAGTTTCAAACTCATTTCGTAGATAAGTGAAATCCTGTTTTTCGTCACTAGAAACGACCGCCATCATAGTAAAATATTCATCCAACACCGTCTGAGAAATATCGTCAATATTCAAACCCAACTCTGCAATCTTAGTAGACACGCCTGCAACGATCCCAGCCTTGTCCTTACCAACCACTGTAATAATAGCCTTCATCCTTATACCCCATTTCTACGATTTTTAGAAAACCTGAACGTTTTTGATTTTCTTTTTTCCTAGTATAGCATATTTCCATAGAAAATACTAAAAAACGCCTGCTTACGAAATTGTTCTTAAGAAAAAAACAATTTCGTAAACAAGCGTCTACCCTATCAAATGATGATGAGTGTTCCCGCTAGGACCGAAGTCCCAGCGGTAGACCAGAGCTAGACTAAGAGCACAAGACTCCATCATCATAACACTCAACAAAATTGATGATTTTATACTAATTCGATGATCGCCATTGGCGCAGCATCACCACGACGTGGTTCAGTTTTAAGGATACGAGTGTATCCACCGTTACGTTCAGCATAACGAGGTGCGATTTCTGAGAACAATTTTTGAAGTGCTGTAGTAGAAGTGTACTTATCAGTTGCTTCATCATAGTTTTCAGATGCGATTTCATTACGTACGAAAGCAGCTGCTTGACGACGTGCATGCAAATCACCACGTTTACCTAGAGTAATCATTTTTTCAACAGTTTTACGGATTTCTTTAGCACGAGCTTCAGTTGTCACGATTGATTCGTTGATCAAAAGGTCAGTTGTCAAATCGCGAAGCATTGCTTTACGTTGTGAGCTAGTGCGTCCTAGTTTACGGTAAGCCATGTATTCCTCCTTTATTTATCTTTTAATCCAAGACCCAAGTCAATGAGTTTGAGTTTCACTTCTTCCAAACTCTTGCGTCCAAGATTTCGTACTTTCATCATCTCTGCTTCAGATTTTTCTGTCAAATCATGCACAGTGTTGATACCGGCACGTTTCAAACAGTTGTATGAACGCACAGACAAGTCCAGTTCCTCAATCGTACGATCCAAAATACGATCGTCAGATTCAGTATCAGCTTCTTTCATCACTTCAGTTGACTTAGCAATCTCAGTAAGATTTGTAAACAAATCAAGATGTTCTGTCAAGATACGTGCTGAAAGCCCTAAAGCATCTTCTGGAATAATTGTTCCATTAGTCAAGATTTCAAGGGTTAATTTGTCAAATCCATCATTGCTACCTACACGAGCAGGTTCAACTTGATAGTTGACTTTTGTAACTGGTGTATAAATAGAATCTACAGCAAGTGTTCCAACTGGTGCATTATCTTTTTTGTTTTCATCAGCAGGTACATATCCACGACCACTGTTAACAGTCATTGTCGCTTTTAGAGAAGAACCTTCACCGATTGTAAAGAGATAATGATCTGGATTTACAATCTCAACATCACTGTCAGTCAAAATGTCTCCAGCTGTAATTTCAGCAGGACCTTCAACGTCAAGTTCAATGATTTTTTCGTCTTCAACGTATGATTTCACTGCAATCCCTTTAATGTTCAGAATGATTTGCATCACGTCTTCACGAACACCTGGAACTGTGTCGAACTCATGCAAGACACCTTCAATGTTGATAGATGTCACTGCTGCTCCTGGTAGAGAAGCTAGTAGTACACGACGAAGAGAGTTACCAAGAGTTGTACCGTAGCCACGTTCAAGTGGTTCGATTACAAACTTGCCATAATCTTTATTTTCATCAATTTTTGTTATATTTGGTTTTTCAAACTCAATCATTTAGTTACTCCCTCTTAAACGAAAAGCAGTGTAATGCGATGATTATACACGGCGACGTTTTGGAGGACGAGCACCATTGTGTGGCACTGGAGTCACATCACGAATTGCTGTTACTTCAAGACCAGCGGCAGCAAGCGCACGAATAGCTGACTCACGACCAGAACCTGGACCTTTTACAGTAACTTCAACTGATTTAAGACCGTGTTCTTGTGCAGATTTAGCAGCAGCTTCAGAAGCCATTTGAGCAGCGAATGGTGTAGATTTACGAGAACCTTTGAAACCAAGAGCACCAGCTGATGACCAAGCAATTGCATTACCATGCACATCAGTAATCATAACAATAGTGTTATTAAATGTAGCGTGAATATGAGCAATACCAGATTCGATATTCTTTTTCACACGACGTTTACGTGTTGGTTTAGCCAAGACTTTTACCTCCTATATTATTTTTTCTTACCAGCAATCGCAACAGCTTTACCTTTACGAGTGCGAGCGTTGTTTTTAGTGTTTTGTCCACGGACAGGAAGTCCACGACGGTGACGAATACCACGGTAAGAACCGATTTCCATCAAACGTTTGATGTTCAAGTTTACTTCACGACGAAGGTCACCTTCAACTTTGATTGCATCCACTTCACGACGGATAGCATCCTCTTGATCTGATGTAAGGTCACGTACACGAACATCTTCTGAGATTCCAGCAGCAGCCAAAATTTTCTTAGATGTTGCAAGTCCGATACCATAAACGTAAGTCAATGAGATTACTACGCGTTTGTCATTTGGAATGTCAACTCCAGCAATACGAGCCATTTTTTCTCCTTTCTATCTTATCCTTGACGTTGTTTGTGTTTTGGATTTGCTGGGCAAATTACCATAACACGACCATTACGACGAATTACTTTACAGTATTCGCAAATTGGTTTGACCGATGGTCTTACTTTCATTTCTTATCCCTCCAAGTTTTTCGATTATTTAAAGCGGTAAGTGATACGTCCACGTGTCAAGTCATATGGACTCATCTCGACAGTAACACGATCTCCCGCTAAAATACGAATATAGTTTTTACGAATTTTACCAGAAACTGTTGCTAAAATCTGATGTCCATTTTCAAGTTCAACCGTAAACATTGCGTTAGGCATTGTATCGACTACTTTGCCTTCAACTTCAATCACATCGTCTTTTGCCACGCAAAAGCACCTCCATAAATTTCGATTCGATGCCTCTGAAAACAGAGACAACAATTATAAGTCAGACTATCTCAGTATAACATTTGTAGCGATTTTTTGCAAGTGTGAAAAACGCTTTATTTCAAATTTGTCAATACTTTTTCGATGTCTTTGAACACATCATTGATATCTTGATTTCCTTCGATATCGTGGACCAATCCTTTGGCACGGTAGTGAGCAATGATTGGTTCACCTTGGGCGATATTCACATCCAAACGACGCTTCACTGTCTCAGGTTTATCATCTTCACGTTGGTAATAATCTTCCTCTTTATAGTCAACTGGTGGGTTGAAAACTTTGTGGAAGGTTTCACCTGTTTCGCGGTGGATGATACGACCACTCAAACGTTCCAAGAGACAATCTGGGTTCACTTCGATATTGATCACGCCTTCTAGTTCGATACCAAGTTCCGCCAATGTTTTGTCCAAGGCATGAGCTTGTTCAATCGTACGTGGGTAACCATCCAACAAGAAACCTGTTTCTTTGATGTCGTCCTGAGAAAGGCGTTCTTTAACAATTCCATTTGTAACTTCATCCGGAACCAACTCACCTTTGTCAATATATGACTTGGCAAGTACACCCATTTCAGTTTGATTAGCCATAGCAGCACGGAACATATCTCCAGTTGAAATGTGTGCCACGTGGAATTGCTCCACAATTTTAGCTGCTTGCGTTCCCTTACCTGCTCCAGGTAAGCCCATAATCAAAAGATTCATGATAGGATCTCCTTATTTTGTATTTAAATAGAAGCAGAAATTCGTTTCAACCCCTATTTAAAAACAAAATAGAAGAGGGGAGACGAAAATCTCTCTGATAGATAGACCTTCATACTCCACTCTCTAAGCAAAAGTAATCTTGCTTTTATTCTGTTTTGTCCATGAAACCAACATACTTACGTTTCAATAGGTAACCTTCTAGCTGTTTGATTCCTTCGATACCAGTTGAGATAATGATCAAAAGACTAGTTCCCCCAAAAGCAACAGCTTCTGAAAGACCAAAGACATCTTTTGCCACAATCGGCAAGATTGAAATCACACCAAGGAAGATTGATCCGACAGTCGCAAGGCGACGAAGAAGTTTCGACATGAATTCTTCAGTACCCTTACCAGGACGGACACCATGAATGTAGGCTCCACTCTTTTGCAAGTTTTCTGCTGCTTTCTCTGGATTGATCTGTACAAATGTATAGAAGAATGTAAAGAGAATGATCAACAAGGCATACATGGCAACACCTGTTGGAGATGTTGTAGATAACATTTCCTGTGCTGTACGTACCCAAGCCCAATCATGACCTGTAGCACTCAAAAATTGAAGAATGGCTGCAGGTGCTGCTGTGATGGAACTTGCAAAGATAACTGGGATAACCCCCGCTGGGTTTACCTTCAAAGGAAGGTATGAGCTTGATGGGGCTCCTTGAGCAACTTTTGTATATTGGATTGGAATTTTATATTCTGCCTGTTGAACAAAGGTTGTAAAGTATACAATCAACAAGACAGCGATAATCAAAATAACGACAAAGATAATAGATGAAGTCAAACGGCTACTTGGAATATTGACGAAGTAGTCAACATAGATTCCTTTAATCATCTCAGGGATTGAAGCGACAATACCTGCAAAGATGATCATAGAAACACCGTTTCCGTATCCCTTATCTGTAATTTGTTCCCCGAGCCAAGTTACAATCATACTACCTGCTGTGAGGATAATACCGATAGTAACAAAGACTTGTGGTGTTAAAGCTGTCGTTAATAATTTTGCTCCAGAAAGAGTGTTAAATCCTGCTGTAATCCCGATAGATTGAACAAATGCAAGCACAAGTGCAATATAACGAGTAGCTTGGTTTAGTTTTCTCCGTCCTACTTCCCCTTGTTTGCCCCATTCTACAAACTTCGGTAAAATATCCATTTGTAGCAATTGAACAACGATTGAAGCAGTGATATACGGACTTACTCCGAGTGCAAAAACGGAGAAGTTCTTCATGGCATTCCCTGAAACAAGACTAAGCATGTTCAAGAAAGATAAACCACTGAGAGCTTCTAAACTTTTCGCATTCACACCTGGAACTGTAATACTTGTCCCAATACGGAAAACAAGAATGATAAAAATTGTAAAGAGAATTTTTGATCGAACTTGTTTAACCTTGAGCGCTTCTTTTAGTAATTTAAAAAACATGGGTCACCTCTCTTAGATGACTTCTACAGAACCACCTTTAGCAGTGATAGCTTCCTCAGCTGATTTAGAGAATTTAGCTGCTTTCACAGTCAATTTCTTAGTCAACTCACCGTTACCAAGAATTTTAACTCCTGATTTTTCAGCTTTCACAATTCCTGCTTCGATAAGTACAACTGGAGTTACTTCTGCACCGTCTTCAAAGACGTTCAATTGGTCAAGGTTTACAATTGCATATTCTTTAGCGTTGATGTTAGTGAATCCGCGTTTTGGAAGACGACGGAACAATGGAGTTTGTCCACCTTCAAAACCAAGGCGAACTCCGCCACCGCTACGAGCTTTTTGACCTTTTTGACCGCGACCAGATGTTTTACCGTTACCTGATGAAGTACCACGACCAACACGGTTACGTACTTTACGAGAACCTTCTGCAGGTTTCAATTCATGAAGTTTCATTATTATTTTCTCCTCTTTTGTAAAATGCTAGCGCCGATAAGAGAGAAAAGGTTGTCTCCCTTATCAACTCGCCTATACATCGTCATCTAAGATGACTATACCTAGTTTTAGGGGATGAGTATTGCCACATCCCCTAAAAATTCATTAGTTTACTTCTTCAACTGTTACCAAGTGAGATACTGCAGTGATCATACCACGGATAGCAGCGTTGTCTTCTTTGATAACAGAGCTGTTCAATTTGCCAAGTCCAAGTGCTACAACAGTTTTACGTTGTGATGGAATGCGTCCGATTGGAGACTTAGTCAAAGTAATTTTAATTTGAGCCATTTTATCCCCTTTCTTATGCCAAATCAGAAACTGAAATACCACGAAGGGCAGCAACTTCTTCAGCGCGTTTCAATTGTTTCAAACCTTCAACAGTTGCGCGAACAATGTTGATTGGAGTGTTAGAACCAAGTGATTTAGATGTAATATCTGCCACACCTGCCAATTCCACAACGGCACGAACTGCACCACCAGCGGCAACTCCAGAACCTTCTACAGCAGGTTTCAACAATACTTTAGCTCCACCGAATTCTGAAAGAACTTCGTGTGGGATTGTTGTCCCAACCATAGGAACTTCAATCAAGTTTTTCTTAGCATCTTCTACTGCTTTGCGGATTGCTTCTGGAACTTCTTGAGCTTTACCAGTACCAAATCCTACGCGACCGTTGTGGTCACCAACAACAACAAGAGCTGCGAAACGAAGACGACGTCCACCTTTAACAACTTTTGTAACACGGTTGACAGCAACTACGCGTTCTTCTAATTCAACTGCATTGTCTTTAAATGCCATTTTTTAGTGTCCTCCTATTAGAATTTCAATCCGTTTTCACGAGCTGCATCAGCCAAAGCTTTCACACGTCCGTGATATAGATATCCACCGCGGTCGAACACCACTTCTGAAATACCTTTAGCGTTTGCACGTTCTGCAACGAGTTTACCGACAGCAACGGCTTGTTCAGTTTTAGTTCCTTTTGAAACTTCTTTGTCAAGAGTTGAAGCACTTGCGAGCGTTACACCCGCTACGTCATCAATCACTTGAGCGTAGATGCCTGTATTAGAACGGAATACGTTCAAACGTGGGCGATCAGCAGTTCCAGAGAGTTTTCCGCGAACGCGACGGTGGCGTTTTTGGCGGAGTTTGTTTTTATCTGGTTTAGAAATCACAGTTTTCACCTCTTTAGTTTTAAATCGTGTGCTATGCACTAAGTTGGAAAATAGGTTGGTGGTTGAAAATCAACCACTCAACATTATTTACCTGTTTTACCTTCTTTACGGCGAACGAATTCACCAACGTAACGGATACCTTTACCTTTATATGGTTCTGGTGAACGAAGGCTACGTACGTAAGCAGCTGTTTGACCAACTACTTCTTTTGAAATTCCGCTAACAACGATTGTTGTTGGGTTTGGAAGTTCAAAAGTAATTCCTTCTGGAGCTTCAACTTCGTCTGGATGAGATTTACCAACAGCCAAAACAAGTTTAGATCCTTGAAGTTGTGCACGGTAACCAACCCCGCGCATTTCAAGTTCTTTCTTGAATCCTTCTGATACACCAACAACCATGTTGTTCAAAAGGGCACGAGTAGTTCCGTGGATTGTTTTCATTTCTTTTGAATCGTTTGGACGGTGAAGAGTTACTTCAGTACCTTCCACACGAATTTCAATATCTTTTGAGAACTCACGAGTAAGTTCTCCTTTAGGTCCTTTTACAGTTACAACGTTGTCATTGTTAGTGATTTCAACACCAGCAGGCAACACGATAACTTTATTACCAATACGTGACATGTTTATTTTCTCCTGTTAAATTGTCAGGCCATAATGGCCAGTTTTCACGGGGGTTAAAGATACTTATTGAGTTCAATAGCTAAATTGAACACGCTCTAAGAACTGTGCAAAATAGATAAGTTGGCTTGTTTGTAAACAAACTTCTCCAACTTCCTAATTTTGCTTTGTTCTTTACGAGCTTTGTATCTTGATTTTACCAAACGTAAGCGATAACCTCACCACCAACGTTCTTTTGGCGAGCTTCTTTATCAGTAAGCAAACCTTCAGAAGTTGAAAGAATAGCAATTCCAAGTCCGTTAAGAACTTTTGGAAGATCTTCACGTTTTTTGTAGACACGAAGTCCTGGTTTAGAAACACGTTTCAAGTTAGTGATAACTTTTTCACCGTTTGGTCCGTATTTAAGGAATACACGGATGATGCCTTGTTTGTCATCTTCGATGATTTCTACGTTCTTAACAAAACCTTCGCGTTTAAGGATTTCAGCAATCCCTTTTTTGATGTTTGATGCAGGTACTTCAAGTACTTCGTGTTTCGCTTGGTTAGCGTTACGAATACGAGTTAGGAAGTCTGCGATTGGGTCAGTCATAACCATTTTGTTTTTCTCCTCTTACTAGTAGTTTGCAAGTTGCACTTGCTAGTTAATACATGATACAAAGAGCGTAACAGCAAGAGCAAAAATAGGCAATTTGATGCAGGAGCGATGCTCCAAAGCAAATTGGTCTTTTTTGCCAAAGCTGTAGCTCGTGTTCAAATTGGCAAGCCCAACTGAACCCGGGCTAAACTCTGTGTGAAAAAGATAAACTTTCCTAGAAACTTCAGTTTCTTCGTCAAGTTTCCTATTTTCACTTGGAGTTTTGACGCCCTTGATATCTTAAATTACCAAGATGCTTTTGTTACACCAGGAATTTGTCCTTTGTAAGCTAATTCACGGAAGCAAACACGGCAAAGTTTAAATTTGCGGTAAACTGAATGTGGACGACCACATTTTTCACAACGAGTATAAGCTTGAGTAGAGAACTTCGCTGGACGTTTGTTCTTAGCAATCATTGATTTTTTAGCCATTAGATTTACCTCCTATATTATTTTGCAAAAGGCATTCCAAGGCCTGTAAGCAATGCACGTGACTCTTCGTCAGTGTTAGCAGTTGTTACGATAACGATGTCAAGACCACGAGTTTTGTCAACGTCATCAAAGTTGATTTCTGGGAAGATCAATTGTTCTTTCACACCAAGTGTGTAGTTTCCGCGTCCATCAAATGATTTTGTTGGAACACCATGGAAGTCACGTACACGTGGAAGTGAAACTGAAACCAATTTGTCCAAGAATTCGTACATACGTTCACCACGAAGGGTAACTTTTGCACCGATCGCTACACCTTCACGAAGACGGAAGCCGGCGATTGATTTTTTAGCTTTAGTGATAAGTGGTTTTTGACCTGAGATAAGTGCCAATTCTTCAGCAGCTTTTTCAAGACTTTTAGCGTTTGATACAGCTTCACCAACACCCATGTTCAAAACGATCTTATCTACTTTAGGCACAGCCATCACTGATGAGTAGTTGAATTGTTCTGTCAAAGCAGGAACTACTTCATTAAGATATTTTTCTTTTAAACGATTTGCCATTATACTTCTCCTTTCCTTCGTGATTAATCAAGCACTTCGCCTGATTTTTTGTTGTAGCGAACTTTTTTACCGTCTACAAATTTGTAACCAACACGACCAGCTACACCATTTTTGTCCAATACTTGAACGTTTGATACGTGGATAGCTGCTTCTTTCTCGATGATACCACCTTGAGGAAGCTCGTTAGTTGGACGTTGGTGTTTCTTAACGATGTTCACACCTTCAACGATAACTTTGTTTACTTTTGGAAGGGCAGTAAGGACAACAGCTTCTGTTCCCTTATCTTTACCAGCGATTACGCGAACTTTGTCGCCTTTTTTTACAAACATTAGGTTTCTCCTTGATTTTTCTTACGCCCATAAGGGCACCCTGGAAAGTAATCCAGGGGACTAGTTTGTTTCTAAAAATTAAAGTACTTCTGGAGCAAGTGACACAATCTTCATGAAGCCACCTTCACGCAATTCACGTGCAACTGGGCCAAAGATACGTGTTCCGCGAGGAGTTTTGTCTTCACGGATGATAACTGCTGCGTTTTCGTCAAATTTGATGTATGAACCATCAGCACGACGAGCACCTGATTTAGTACGAACGATAACAGCTTTTACAACGTCACCTTTTTTAACCGCACCACCAGGAGTAGCTTGTTTTACAGATGCCACGATAACATCACCGATGTTTGCAAATTTACGTCCTGAACCACCAAGAACTTTGATAGTCAAGATTTCGCGCGCACCGCTGTTGTCTGCGACTTTCAAACGAGTTTCTGTTTGAATCATTTCAGTTTTCTCCTTTCAGGTTTGATTAGATGATGACCGCTTCTTCAACAACTTCTACAAGACGGAAACGTTTTGTAGCTGAAAGCGGACGAGTTTCCATGATACGTACGATATCGCCTTCTTTGGCAACATTGTTTTCATCATGTGCTTTGTATTTCTTAGAGTAGTTAATACGTTTACCATAGACTGGGTGGTTACGTTTTGTTTCAACTACAACTGTGATTGTCTTGTCCATTTTGTCAGATACAACACGTCCAACAAGAACTTTACGATTATTGCGTTCCATTGAAATTTCTCCTTCCCTAGTCTATTATTTCGCTTCAGATTGAACTGTTTTGATACGAGCGATTTGTTTTTTAACTTCTTTCAAGCGAGCTGTTTGTTCCAATTGACCAGTAGCAGCTTGGAAACGAAGTTCAAACAATTCTTTTTTCAATTCGTTTTCGCGCTTCGCGAGTTCTTCTTGAGAAAGACCACGAAGTTCTTTAACAAATTCTTTTACTTCATTAAGTTTCATGCCTTCTCCTTATTCTGCTTCACGTTTTACGAATTTACATTTAACTGGCAATTTGTGGCTTGCAAGACGAAGCGCTTCGCGAGCGATTTCTTCAGATACACCAGCGATTTCGAACATCACTTTACCACGTTTAACTGGTGCTACCCAACCTTCAGGTGCCCCTTTACCAGATCCCATACGCACACCGATAGCTTTAGCGGTGTATGATTTGTGTGGGAAGATTTTAATCCAAACTTTACCACCACGTTTCATGTAACGAGTCATGGCGATACGAGCAGCTTCGATTTGGCGGTTAGTGATCCAGTGGCTAGTTGTAGCTTGAAGACCATATTCACCGAATGCTACTTCTTTTCCACCTTTTGCTTCACCGCGCATTTTTCCACGGAATTCACGACGGTGTTTAACACGTTTAGGTACTAACATTGGTTATTTACCTCCTTTAGTGTTTTTACGAGCTGGAAGAACTTCACCACGGTAGATCCATACTTTAACACCAAGTTTACCGTATGTAGTATCTGCTTCTTCCCAAGCGTAATCGATATCTGCACGAAGTGTGTGAAGTGGAACAGTTCCTTCAGAGTATCCTTCAGCACGGGCGATATCTGCACCGTTCAAACGACCTGATACTTGAGTTTTGATTCCTTTAGCTCCAGCACGCATTGCACGTTGGATTGCTTGTTTTTGTGCGCGACGGAAAGCGACACGTTGCTCCAATTGACGAGCAATTCCTTCACCTACAAGGTGAGCATCCAAATCAGGTTGTTTGATTTCGATGATGTTGATGTGTACTTGTTTTCCAGTCAATTTGTTAAGTTTTGCACGGAGTGCATCAACGTTAGCACCACCTTTACCGATAACCATACCTGGTTTAGCAGTGTGAAGTGAAACGTTAACTTTGTTTACTGCGCGTTCAATTTCGATAGTTGAAACTGCTGCGTCAGCAAGTTCTTTTTGAACGAATTTACGGATTGCAAGATCTTCATGAAGGTAATCCGCGTATTCTTTTTCAGCATACCATTTGGCATCCCAATCACGGATGATGCCGACACGCATACCAATTGGATGTACTTTTTGACCCACGATGTTACCTCCTTATTTTTCTGCAACAGCCACAGTGATGTGAGCTGTACGTTTGTTGATTGGTGAAGCTGAACCTTTCGCACGTGGACGGAAACGTTTCATAGTTGGTCCTTCGTTTGCGAATGCTTCAGATACTACCAAGTTAGCTTTGTCCAAACCAAAGTTGTTTTCAGCGTTAGCTACAGCTGAGTTCAAAACTTTCAAGATGATTTCAGCAGCTTTGTTTGGTGTGAATGTCAAGATTGCAATAGCATCGGCTACGCTTTTACCACGGATGTTGTCAAGAACAAGACGTGATTTACGAGGTGAAACACGTACTGTACGAGCCATTGCTTTAGCTGAAGTAATTTCTGCCATTTATGTTCTCCTTATTTTCTACGTGTTTTCTTGTCGTCTGCAGCGTGACCTTTGTAAGTACGAGTTGGTGCAAATTCACCAAGTTTGTGACCTACCATGTCTTCTTGGATGTAAACAGGTACGTGTTTACGTCCGTCATAAACTGCAATAGTGTAACCAATGAAACTTGGGAAGATCGTTGAACGACGTGACCAAGTTTTGATAACTTTTTTCTTTTCGTCGTTAGCTTGAGCTTCAACTTTTTTCATCAAATGCTCATCGACGAAAGGTCCTTTTTTAAGACTGCGTCCCATTATTATTTTTTCTCCTTTAAATGTTGTACCACAGCGGCTTGCGCTCACATGGAGCGCTACCGAGCTGGCGGATTTCCTAGTTGCTTAGGCGACTAGTTTACTATTATTTCTCGTTGCGACGACGAACGATAAGTTTGTCAGATTTCGCTTTCTTGTTACGAGTTTTAAGACCAAGAGCAGGTTTGCCCCATGGAGTAGATGGCGCTTTACGACCAACTGGTGCTTTACCTTCACCACCACCGTGTGGGTGATCGTTAGGGTTCATTACAGAACCACGAACTGTTGGGCGGATACCTTTCCAACGGCTACGTCCTGCTTTACCAAGGTTTACAAGTCCATGTTGTTCGTTACCGACAACACCAACTGTAGCACGACAAGTTCCAAGAATCATACGAACTTCGCCAGATTGAAGACGAACAAGAACGTATTTACCTTCTTGACCCAATACTTGAGCAGAAGCTCCAGCTGCACGAACTAATTCTCCACCACGACCTGGTTTCAACTCGATGTTGTGGATCAAAGTACCAACTGGGATGTTAGCAAGTGGAAGAGCGTTTCCGACTTTGATATCTGCTTCTGGACCTGAAACGATACGTTGACCTACTTCAAGACCTTTTGGAGCGATAATGTATGCTTTCACACCGTCAGTGTAGTGTACAAGAGCGATGTTTGCAGAACGGTTTGGATCGTACTCGATAGTTTTAACAACTGCTTCAACGTTGTCTTTGTTACGTTTGAAGTCAACCAAACGGTAGAAACGTTTGTGTCCACCACCTTGGTGACGAACAGTGATACGACCGTTGTTGTTACGACCAGCCTTGCTCTTCAAAGCAACAAGCAATGATTTTTCAGGAGTGCTTGTTGTGATTTCAGCGAAATCCAAAGAAGTCATATTACGGCGACCGTTTGTTGTTGGTTTATAAACACGAATTCCCACGATATTTCCTCCTTAGATTATTCAGCTTCAGCAGCAAACAACTCGATTGCTTTTGAATCAGCTGTAAGTGTGATGATAGCTTTTTTAGTTTTGTTAGTAAAACCAGTGTAACGTCCAACACGTTTCGCTTTTGGTTTTACGTTGATTGTGTTAACGTTGGCAACTTTAACACCTTCGAAAGCAGCTTCAACAGCTTGCTTGATCAAAAGTTTGTGTGCACGAGTGTCAACTTCAAATACATATTTTCCTGCTTCAAGTTGAGCCATTGAGCTTTCAGTGATGACAGGTTTTTTGATAACATCATACAAATTCATTATGCAAGAACCTCCTCGATTTTAGAGATAGCTGCTTGTGTGACAAGAAGTTTGTCGCTATTTGCGATGTCAAGAACACTTGCAGTTGTAGCAGTTGCAACTTTCACATTTGGAAGGTTACGAGCTGAAAGAGCTGCGAATTCATTTCCTTCTTCAAGGATAACAAGAACTTTAGAATCGATGCTCAACGCTGCAAGAACTTTTGCAAATTCAGCAGTTTTTGGAGCTGTAAATTCAAGAGAATCAACGGCTACAAATTTGTTTTCAGCAACTTTTTCAGAGTAAACTGATTTAAGAGCTAGGCGACGAACTTTTTGTGGAAGTTTGTAGCCATATGAACGTGGAGTTGGTCCGAAGACAACACCACCACCACGCCATTGTGGTGAGCGGATAGAACCTTGACGAGCACGTCCAGTTCCTTTTTGACGCCATGGTTTGCGTCCACCACCTGATACTGCAGAGCGGTTTTTAACAGCGTGTGTTCCTTGACGAAGGCTTGCGCGTTGGCTGATGATTACATCAAACACAACTGATTCATTTGGTTCGATACCAAATACTGCATCGTTAAGAACAACTTGGCCAGCTTCTTTACCAGTTTGGTCAAATAATGTTACGTTTGCCATTGTGACTGATTTCCCCTTTCTTTATTATTTACCAGCTTTAACTGCTGATTTGATAGTGATAAGAGATTTCTTAGCACCTGGTACGTTACCTTTGATAAGGATAACGTTCTTTTCTGGAACAACTTGTACAACTTCAAGGTTTTGAATTGTTACGCGGTCGCCACCCATACGTCCTGCAAGGTTTTTACCTTTGAATACGCGGTTAGGCGCAACAGGTCCCATAGAACCTGGACGACGGTGGTAACGAGAACCGTGAGCCATTGGTCCACGTGATTGTCCGTGGCGTTTGATAACACCTTGGAAACCTTTACCTTTAGAAGTACCAGTTACGTCAACAACGTCTCCAGCTGCGAATGTTTCAACTGTGATTTCAGCACCAACTTCCAAGCCTTCAACGTTTTTGAATTCACGAATGAAGCGCTTAGGAGCCGTGTTAGCTTTCGCTACATGTCCTTTAGCAGGTTTGTTGCTCAATACTTCGCGTTTGTCATCGAAACCAACTTGGATAGCGTTATATCCGTCTGTTTCTACAGTTTTAACTTGAAGAACAACGTTTGGAGTTGCTTCAATAACTGTTACAGGGATCAATTCGCCAGCTTCAGTGAAGATTTGAGTCATTCCCACTTTTTTCCCTAAGATTCCTTTTGTCATGAGAAAATAGTTCCTTTTCTATATTTTTTATTCAAAAAGTTTTTAACGAGCGTTTTTCATGCTCAAGGTTTCAAACTTTGGATTAAAGTTTGATTTCTACGTTTACACCACTTGGAAGATCCAATTTCATCAACGCATCAACTGTTTTTTGAGTTGGGTTAACGATATCGATCAAACGTTTGTGTGTACGCATTTCAAATTGTTCGCGAGAGTCTTTGTATTTGTGAGTCGCACGAATGATTGTGTAGAGGCTACGTTCAGTTGGAAGTGGGATTGGACCCGCAACTTGTGCACCTGTACGAGTAGCTGATTCTACGATTTTTGCAGCCGCTGTGTCAAGCGTACGGTGTTCGTAAGCTTTCAAACGGATACGGATTTTTTTGTTTGCCATCTTTTTCTCCTTTTCGTCTATTTAAGATAATAGGCTAGCTCCACAAGAAAACCGACGCGCGTTGCGTGGCAATGCAACCGAGCGTGTCGCAACCTCTTGCATCAAAGCTAAGGCTGTAATTTACAGCACCATAATAGAATAACACAAAGCCCCTGCGATTGCAAGGGATTTGTGAGCTTTTTTTCGTTTTTTTGGGATGAAACTGTTTTCCTATTTCATCTTCCTATGACTACTGATTTACGATCTTAAAATTCAATCTTTTCTTCTATATAATACGAGTCATTTTAGCTTTGAATTTATTTTCTGATTGATCCACTAAGATATCTGCTTTAGACTCGGTTTCTCTGTAGTAACGCAGATACTGCTCCCGTCTCATCTGATGGCTAGCTAGTATAAAGGAAGCATCGCGATTTCTCATAGTCGTATCTCGAGCTAGACGCCTCTCTAATTCTGTTTCTCCGTCCGTGTAGAAACAGACAGTTTTGTCAAAGAGTTCCTTGGGTAGAAAGCCCACAGACATCCCTTCGACAACCAGTATCGGTTTCGAACCAGATAAGACTTCGCTTGGCTTCCAAGGTTCATCAATCGTCAAGATGTCCATACCTGCCTGCAAGGCGAGAATATCCCTCTCCAAACTTTCCAGTTCATGAGCCACTGGGAGGCAGGCTGTCACTTTTTGATCTGGAAGTTCTTTTGGCACCACTAGATGACGGTTTGAGGTAATGTAGGGATCTGTTTCTAGTAGATTTACCTTTTCAGAATCTAGGGCTTGGAACAATTCTTGAGCAAAGGTAGACTTTCCTGATGCACCGTGACCGTAAATCCCTAACGTCCTAATTCTTCCCGTTTCAATCTCTGAAACCAGTTGCTCTATCAGGTCTTTTTTCTTCATTCTCTCTTCACCTGTTCATAGCTTTCTTTTCCGTCATTAAGCTTGTCCCAAATCACCACTTGCCCACTTTTGAGGGATTTTTGCACATCGATAATTCGTTGATTAGAGGAACCTCGAAACTGGAGCATGAGATTACGCTTGCTTTTATCATACCGTCCATCGACAAGGATGTCAATCAGCGACAAGAGTTCCAGTTTATCTGGAGTTTCCAGCATCATTTCTTCCCAGGTATATCCAGTCCAAGACCAGATGTCTTTATCTGGCAATTCCTTACGGATACGTTTGACGAGGGGCAAGAGAATTCCTGTATTAAGAAAGGGTTCTCCTCCTAGCAGGGTCAATCCTTGAACATAGGGCTGGGCAAGATCTACCATGATCTGTTCTTCTAACTCTGCTGTATAAGGAATACCTGCATTGAAAGACCAAGTCGCAACATTATAGCAGCCCTCGCAGTGGAACATACAGCCTGCGACATAGAGGGAGTTGCGCACTCCTTCTCCATCTACAAAGTTAAAGGCCTTGTAGTCAATGATTCGCCCTTTACTAAGCTCCTCGCTTTTCCATTCACCTGGTTTTGGTGTATTCCATGTCATCCTTTTACTCCAAATCTATCCAGTAGCGCTGACTTCTATCGATTGTATTTTCGTAAACACCGCCAGCGGAGAGAATCGTGCGGCGGCTGGCTTCGTTGTCTTCATCGCAAGTAATCAGCACTCGTTCCAATCCTTGCTTTCGAGCCTCTGCTAGTCCTAACTCTAACTGCAACTTAGCCAAGCCCTTTCTCCGTTGACTGGGCCGGATGGAATAGCCAATATGACCACCCTCTACAAATAATTTGTCATTCAAGGACAAGCGCAGGGCTAAAAAGCCCAGAGGCAAGCCAGTCTCATCAAAGGATAAAAATTTGATAGCGGGAACCCAGCCTGCTGGCAAGTTGGCAACGTCTTCCTGCTGTTCTATAATTTGTAGGCAGTCTTCATAATCCTTTGCTCGCTTCCAAGCGGAGCCCATGCCACCGTGCATATAGGATTTTGCAGCATCGAACTCCGCAATCATCTCCAAAATCGCTTCTTTATCTTCCAAAGTTGGTCGTCGTAACTTCATAAACTATCCTCAATCTAAATCAATCCAGTAACGTTCTACACCATTGCGAACATCCTCAAAGAGTCCGCCATTTGTCACAATCACCACCCTACTAGCAGGATTTTCCGTACTACAGGTCACAAGTACTTTTTTGATGTTCTTTTCCTTAGCAACTTCTAAACCTTGGCGAAGGGACTCTTTTGCATAGCCCTTGCCTCTTTCTGATGGACGAATGGAGTAGCCGATATGGCCCCCATTTTCTAGTAAGTAGTCATTTAATCGGAGACAAAGGTTGAGAAAGCCAAGAGCCTGGCCTGCTACGTCAAAACTAACCAGCTGGATAGCAGGAACCCAGTTTTCAGGAATATTGAGGCCCGCTTCCGCTTGAAGATTTTCTTCTAGCCACTCTTCATAAACAAAATTGTTGGCGTTCCAAAACCCACCATCGTGGGCTGATTGAGTCTGTTCAAACTCTGCCATCATCTCTAAAACTGTTTCTTTATCTGCCAATATCGGTCTGCGTAGTTCCATATTCCCCTCCCACCTAAGAGAAAAGTGAGAGCAGACTCTCACTTTTATTTTTTCTTATTCTTGTTTAAAAATTGTTCTTTGAGGTTGAGCAAGCGTTCTTTTTTACCTGTTCCACCTTTCGAGTGTTTCTCGTGATAACGGGTCACTTGTGCGCGTCCCTTATCGTCTAATTGGTATTTCCCCATTCCATTTCCTTCTAATTTGTTACTTCATGTCCGGCTGTTTTAATAGTTGAACCGTTCATATGTTTGACACGCGCAGCGATTTCCTTGTGACGACCATTAACCATCGGACGCGCTTGAGGATTTCCCAGATAACCACACGTACGTTTGACCACGTCTACTGTTTTAGGGTCGCTATTGCCACAGTTGGGACAAGCAAAGCCTCTCTCAGTCGGTTCAAAATCCCCTTCAAAATCACACTTGTAACAGCGGTCGATCGGAGTATTGGTTCCTAGATAGCCAACTCGGTCATAGGCATAGTCCCAGACAGCTTCCAGGGCCTTAGGATTTTGTTGAAGAACTGGATACTCACAATAGTGGATAAAGCCACCTGACGCACCTGCTTCTGGATAAACTTTCTCAAAGTCTAATTTTTCAAACGGTGTGGGATTTTTACGGACATCATAGTGGAACGAGTTGGTGTAGTATTCCTTGTCCGTAATATCAGGAATAGAGCCAAACTTCTCTGTATCCAAGCGACAGAAGCGGTCTGTCAGACTTTCAGACGGTGTGGAGTAGATAGAGAAATGGTAACCATATTGGTCAGACCACTCTTCCACACGACGTTTCATATCACGAATAATATCCAGTGTGAATTCCTTGGCTTCAGGATTGCTTTCCCAGCTATTTCCAAAGAAGACTGTAGCCACTTCGTACAAACCGATGTAGCCCAGCGAAACTGTCGCACGGCGATTATTAAAGAGTTGGTCAACACTTTCTTCTTTTCCGAGACGGCGACCGAAGGCTCCGTACTGATAGAGGATAGGGGCATTCGCTGGTGTTGCTTCCTTGGTTCTTTCCACACGGTAAACCAAGGCATCTTCCGCGATATTCATCCGCTCATTGAAGATTTCCCAAAACTTATTCAGATCCCCTTCAGACTCGAGGGCGATACGAGGCAAATTGACCGTCACAACACCTAGATTCATACGACCTGAATTGACCTCAACACCATTTTCATCTCTCCAGCCTTGGAGGAAGGAGCGACAACCCATAGGAACCTTGAAAGAACCAGTCAGTTCGATAATCTTATCATAGGATAAGACATCTGGGTACATCCGCTTGGTTGCACACTCAAGAGCCAACTGTTTGATATCGTAGTTAGGTGACCCCTCCTCTAAGTTAAGGCCTCTTTTCAGCGTAAAGATGAGCTTAGGGAAGATAGCTGTACGGTGTTCTGAACCAAGTCCCTTGATACGGATGGTCAAGATAGCTTTTTGAATTTCCCGCTCAAAACGACTAGTTCCTAAACCAAAACCAAGCGAAGTAAAAGGTGTTTGTCCATTTGAAGTGAAGAGGGTGTTGATTTCATACTCAAGAGATTGCATGGCATCGTAGATGTCCTTTTGCGTTTTTTTCCAAGCGTAATCTTCCCGTTTTTCGGGCAAGACCCACTCTTCCGCATCCTTGAGGTGTTTTTGATAATTCTTCTCCGCATAAGGCGCCAAGACTTCATCGATACGGTCAGCTGAACAGCCCCCGTACTGGCTAGAAGCAACGTTGGCGATGATTTGAGAAATTTGAGCTGTCGCAGTCTGGATAGACTTGGGACTCTCTACCTCTGCATTTCCAATCTTAAAACCATTTTCCAGCATGCCTTTAAAATCAATCAAACAGCAGTTGGTCATCGGAGTGTAGGGACTGTAGTCCAAGTCATGATAGTGGATATCCCCTTTTTGGTGAGCATTAGCTACGTGCTTAGGAAGCATTTGCAGCCCGATTGATTTCCCAACAATCCCTGCTGTCAAATCACGCTGGGTGTTGAAGACATCACTGTCTTTATTGGCATTTTCATTGACAACGGCTTGATCTTTATCGAGAAGTTTATGGATACTAAAGTTGATATCTGTCGCTTTTGAGCGCTCAAAATCTCTTTGTGTCCGATAAGTGATATACTCCTCAGCCAGCGCATATTCTTTGGCTTCAAGGAGTTCATGCTCTACGACATTTTGAATTTCGTAAATCTTAACCCCTTGAGGGAAGCGGCTGTGAATTTCAGTCACGATTCTTTCAACTAGACCATTTAGGCGTTTTTCTACTAGAGGCGTAAGGTCCATAACCTTTTCTGCCGCCTTGTGGAGAGCCTTGTCAATCTTGTCTACATCAAACACTACACGTCTACCATCTCGTTTTTCAACAAACAAGGTGGGAACGGTTGCAAGCTTTTCTTCTAATACAATCATATCCATGCTCTTTTCTAAAATATTGTTGAATAGTTTATATTCAGTATTATACCACTCTAAAAATAAAAATCAATATCTTGTGCCAAAAATCCTAATTTTTTTAAAATTCCACAAGATATTGATTTTGTTATTTAGATTTATAAAGCTTGAATTCACTAGTATCTGTCTGAACAAGCTCATATTTTTCGCTGAGCCAGCTCTCTACATCCGACCACAAGGCAACTTTTTGATTGACCAGAATCATCTTTGGTTGATTTTCTTTTAGATCATTCATCAGTTTGGTTTTATTTTCGTCGCTTGCAGTATAGAGTGTTGGTGTCACTAGAGAAGTTGGCGCCAAGCGTTCACTTGCACGATAGAAATCTGAACGATCATCCCAAGCATAGACACGATCCTCAGAACTCGTTTGTTGTTTGACCACGCTAGCCAGACGGTCTCTCTCCTGATAAGTCGCCGGATGTGAAAGGTAGCGACTCAGGATAGGAAGTGCAATAAGGTAGGCAAGGGCAATCAGTGGTAGATAGAAATTTCCTTTAATAAAAGAGGCTTTTTTCTCACGTCTTCTACGACGGCTTCCTCCCTCCGAGGCAGTTTCCTTGATTCTTGTCAGAAAGAGCAAGACCAAGAAAGGAAGGAGAATAGCGAGACGAGTACCGTTGACAGGTTCATTTGAGAGAATCAAGATTCCCAAAGAAACCAAGAATCCCAAGCTAGCAGCAATTGAGAGGGCATATTGCTTGGCTGGTTTTGACTGGAATAAACCAGTAAAGAGCAAGCTAAGGGAACCTAACCCAACAGCAAGCAAACCATAGAAGGCTGCATTTTCAAGCAAATGCGCATTTGAAAAGAGGCTAAGAGCATTTACCGGATACAAGGTCTGGCTAATAGCATCCCCAAAACTACCTGTCCACACTGTATAGTAGCCTAAAGGATAGAATAAGAGTGAAAATCCTAGGGCTGACGCAAAGAACTGATATAGACCATGAACAAAGTGACCTTTGCCTAGATTAAAGCCGATAACCCCCAAGGCCAGTACAGTCGCAAACAAGGCGGTTGGGATTGGCGCAAGGAAGAAAGAAAGTGCAAGGCTCATCCCCACTCGTACAAATCCTTTGTCATCCTTCGGAAAAGCTAGATAATTTGTAACGATACTCAATGAATAAAATAGGAAAGGCAGGGCTAGCAAGAGAGCATAGCCACCACCAAAAGCGAGGCCCGCCACAAGCAAGTATAAAATAAAGACAAGTCGCTTCGCTTCCTTTTCTTGGCCGACAAGAGTATCTGCAGCCTTAAAAAGAAAAACACCTGCTCCAAACAAGGCCAACCACTCAACCAAAGCAATCAGAATACTGCCTTGAAAAAGGTAGGTTAGCACATAATAGAGCAATCCCTCCGTCCCAAAATAATCGGTATACATTTGACCATTTTGATGCAAGGCCCAACCGGTATAAAGATCCTGAGTTTGTTGCGGGCTTACTAAACCAAAAATAAGGGGGATAACCACAGAAATGGCTGTGGCCACTAAACTCCAAAGCAAAATACTAAAAAAGGGAATGGGAGCTCCTTCTCGTTTTTCTGGCACTGACCAGTCTTGGTAATGAGATTCTTCTTGTTTCTCATCTATTTTCCCGTATACGTTCATTCAATTTCTCCTCTAAGTTTATCTGTTTTAGTATATCAAAATCTTACAGGAATGTCAGCTTGGGATTGATATTTGCTGAATTTCTTATTCAATATCGCAAAGCGTTCGATTTCACGAAAACGGTGAAATCGGCTGTTTCTATACTCTCTGATAAAATCATCATCTTCTAGATTAAGCATGGTTTTCTCCTTTACTTATCTATTCGTAAGAAGACAAAAATAAGATCCAGCCTTGGGCTAGATCTTGGTTGATTGTCAAAGCATAGGTGCAAACAACTGGACAATTTCCTTGATCAGGCTTTGATACCAGCTTGTTTTGATGGTGTGGGGATAAATTTCTTGAGAAACTTTAAAAATCTCTTCGAAGTCCCTTTCAATATCGATGATAGACTGCGTTCTATAAAGTAAGACGGCATTTTCATAGTGGTGAAGCAAGCTACGATAGTCAAAATTGATGGTCCCCACGGTGGCTGCCTCTCCATCGACAAGTATTTGCTTGCTATGAAGGAATCCCGGACTGTACTCATAAATACGAACCCCAGCAGATAGCAAATCTGGATAGGCTCCCCGAGTAACTAACTGAATAACCTTCTTATCTGGGATACACGGCGTCACAATTCGCACATCTACCCCTCTCAGAGCTGCATTTTTGATACTTTCGGTGAGATCATAGTCCGCAATCAGATAGGGAGTCGTGATGTAGACGTAATCTGTAGCTTGATTGATAAGATTTTGATAGACCGTTTTTCCAACCTGGGCTCGGTAGATGGGTTTTGGTCCACTACTATAGGCAATACAGAGCCCCATCCCATCTTTTGGTTGATTTTCGAGATGGTATTGGTCAAAGTCACTAATCTCCCCACGGTTGATATACCATGCAGATAAAAAGAGTCTGGTAAAAGCCTTAACTGCCGGTCCATCCAGACGAATACCGCTATCCTTCCAATAACCAAAGCGTTCGATATGGTTGATATACTCATCGGCCAGATTGACACCACCTGTATAGGCAATTTGACCATCTATAATCATGATTTTACGGTGATCACGGTTGTTATAAGCAACGGTCAAACGTGGAATCACCTTGTTAAATTTGTGGGCTTCAATCCCTCGACCACGAAGCTGGATGGTGTAATCTCCAGGCAAGGTTGCCATACAACCAATATCATCATAGAGAAGCTTCACTTCTACACCTTGAGCTACCTTTTCTTCCAAAATCTCCAAAATACTATCCCACATCAAACCTTCTTCGATGATATAGTATTCGAGAAAGATAAACTTCTCAGCTTTCTTGAGATCCTCTAGCATCTGATGCCACATGCTTTCACCAGATGCAAAAAATTGTGTATCCGTTCGATCATAGACATCGGCATTCGTGTCCATGCTGAGGAGTGATTTGATAACGCCGTAAGCCGACTTGTCTTGTTCCTTTAACTCCAAACGGAGAGCTCTGCTATTGTCCTCTCGATCAACCATTGATTGGAGCTGCTTTAGCTGCTTTATTTCTTTTTTAGATAAACGGCGCTCTCCAAACATGATATAGAGTAAGGGGCCAAACACTGGCACAAAGGCTACTAACAGCCATGTTACCTTACTCTCAGGATTCATGGACCGATTAACAATCGATACAATGGTCGCCATACTCATCAAAATAACTAGAATAATCCAGAGAATCGGAGCCATCTGCCCTAGATAGAGAAATAAACCAAAGATGATAAACAACTCTGCCAACATGATGGTAATACTAAAACCATACTTGGACATGAGTAGCTGCATTTTTCTAGCTGTCATACATCCCCTTCCTTTTCTAACATTCTCCCTCGTCGCTTGATAAACTAATCTTTCTACTAGTATACCTCAGTTCAGGGGTAGATAGCAACCCTTTACTCTTGCCCTTCCATTTTCAGATGCGTATTACAGTTTGAGAGCCAACATATTGACCGTCATACCAGCAGCAGTTCCCATCAGGTAGACGATATCTCCTTCTTTAACCAATCCATGGTCCAATGAATAGGCCAAACCAAATGGCACAGAGACTGACACCATATTTCCATAGTCCGTGACGAGATTGAGGTATTGATTCTCGGCTACACCTAGCTTTTCCATAACCAAAGGAAGGGCGCGACTAGCTTGATGAGGAATGATATAGTCCACATCTCCCAAAGCTAGCTGGGTCTTTTCTTGAAACTCTTCAAACATGACTGGGATTTTACGAGCTGACAAGAGGAGGATTTTCTTCCCCTTCATATCAAACATATAGTTGGTCTTCGTCGCTTCAGAGTACTCTTTTGGTTGAAAAGAAGTTAGACCTCCACGAATCTCCGTATCGTGAGCTCCTTCTGACCAAGTACGTTGAAGACTGGCAATGACCCCTTTTTCCTGATGACTTTTTTGGAAAATAAAGGCTGCTGCCCCGTCACTAAAGAGTTCAAAACTTTCTTTTTGCTTGGGATTGAGCCCTAAACTTCCAACCTCACTAGACACAATCAAGACACGATTGTATTCGCCCGCCTCAATCAAGTGGGACATAGTCGATAGAGCAGAAATAAAGCTGGTACAGGTTGTATTGATGTCCATTGCTGGAATTGAGAGTCCTTTTGCCACGCGCTCATGCATCAAGGCAGCAGTACAAGGAATAGGCTGAACTCCGACTGCACTAGCTGATACAAGGCAATCGATATCTTTAATATCTAAATTTGCATGTTCAAGCGCACGCTGAATCGCTACCTCTGCCAAGTCGAGTTGCGTTTCTTCATTTTCAACTACACGATAACGGGTCTGGTCTTTGAATTGAACGGTATGTTTGGGAAGGCAAACACCATAACCAGCGATTTCTACATGTCTTTTTACTTCTGTCATTGTCTATTATCCTTTCATAAACGTTGGATTCGTTTGAGTTTACGGCTAGTATCCCAGTGATAATCTGAAAATTGGATTTGAGGAACCGCAAACTGCTTTTGCTGGGCTAGGAGTTGAAACTGGGCTAGAATAGATGCTTCCACTGCCTCATCTCGTTGGCTTAGGCACACTTCCACTAACTTCTCAGAATGTTGCTTGACTTGGTAATCTCCTACATTCTCCGCAAAGAGGATGCACCGCCTGATAAAGTCAGGATAGATGGTCACTTGACCCCCATCCAGTCCTTCGAAATAGAAGATGTCGTCAGAACGTCCTTCGACCTTGTCAATCCGTGTATAGCAGGAGCCACATGGACAAGGCTCTGGATTTTCAACCAAGATATCATTGAGCTGGTAGCGATAAACAGGCTGACTGCTTCGTTTAAAGTCCGTAATCACTGGATGAAAACGACGGTCATCTAGATACTGCTTTTCCACAAAGATAATATCTTCGTTGAGATGCAGATTGCCAGCTGAGCAAGTACAGGCTAGAAAACCTTCAGTTGCCTGATAAACCTGGTCAATAATGGATAGAGAAAAGGCTTCTGCGATGCGTTCCCTATCCTTATCTTCCAAGATTTCTGCTACAGAAACGATTTTTTGTGGGTGAATGGCTAACTCTCCAGCCTTTAGTCGTTTGCTCAACTCGAGTAGCATAGAGGCAGGCGCCACCACTATGGTCGGTTGGTAGCTATTGAGACGGCCGATATGGTCATCCGTATTTTTAAAAATATCAAAGTACTCTAACCGAATGAGCGCTGTATTAATGGTTTGATAGAGTTCATTATCAGCTCTCAGAAAAAAAGCGATGCGGTGGCCAAACAGCTGGCCCTTGGGCAACATCTTGGCTAAAATAGCCGCTGCCCACATACTACGCTCTTTCTCTGTTGTGATAAAGAGGCCTCGATGTCCAGACGTCCCTGAAGACAGCCCAACCGCCACTTCACCTTTGAGCTCGGTAAAATCACGGGTCTGCTCACTTTCAATAGCCAAGGCCAAGGCTTCATCACGATCCACTCCTTGGGTGTTGAGCTCATTGAAATGTTCCATCATAAAGGCCTTGTCCATATGATCAAAGTCGCTAGGAACCCCATTTTTAAAATAAGGTGACTCACGTTTTAAAAAGGCCATATAGTTAGCTAATTGCTTTTTCTGATAGTTTTCTAAGGCTTCTAGAGATTTGAAGTTATGTAGCCAACGCGTTTGGATAAAAGTTTTAAGAAAGGTTATTTTTTTCATACAAAATCCGCTCGATCCTTTCTACAGAGTCATGGCTGACCAGTACCTCGATACCATCTCTTAGAACATTTTCTAAGAACTCTGCCCCCTTGATATAGGCTTCCTTGTTGTCCTGCACCAAGGAAGGAATCAAGTGCATCTGCTTGGTATAAGGCAAGAGGTCAATTCCCCAACAGAGGTCTGCTGCAATGAGGAGATTAAAGTCTGGAAGGTACAGACAGGCTTGCCCCTTGGCATGTCCATCTACTGATGCTACTAGGATACTGCCATCTCGAAAGAGGTCACAAATCAGATCATAGGGAAAATTTGAATAGCGCTGATTTGCCTTGATAACGGTCAATCTTTTCTCAAAATCAGCTGGTAAAAACTCTTTAAAGACCAAATCCTTAAGCTTGGGTTCCTGGTAAACTTCAAAAACCTCTTGAGTCAGGATAAATTGAGCATTCGGGAAAAAACTTGCCCCTCCTAAATGGTCTGGATGGAGATGAGACAACATGACATAGGTAATCTCTTCTGGCCTAATTCCTTTTGTCTTCAATAAGTATGAAATCTGATCCTTTTCCGTCATCTGAACAGGAGTTCCTAGACGGTAAAAACCATAGCGTAGCTTCGTCTTAATATCATAGTGATAGCCAGTATCATATAGTAGATAGCCCTTGTCTCTGTGCTTAATCAGAAAGACGCCAGCTGGGAAGGTCATCTTTTTATTCTTGACTCCTTTAAATAACAAACCCGCATAACTAGTACAATATCCGGCAGGGAAATAATCAATGCTTTCGATAATCTTTGACATACTGTTCAATCCCTTCCGAAATACTGATTCGAGGGCAATAACCCAAGTCTCGCTCCGCCTTGCTGATGTCCAGCGTCTGACTATACCTCAGCAAGTAATAGGTGTAGCGTGTCAGAACTGGTTCTCCTTTGAAATGCAAGATCTTGTAAATAGACTCTAAACTACTGGCAATAGCTGAAAGAAGAGGAGCTGGCACTTTTCGGTATGTTATCGGATAGCCTAGCCCTCTCAAAGTTTCTTCTATCAGATTTCTAAATTCCCTTGGTTCCCCGTTGGTAATATTATAGACTTGGCCACTAGCTTGAGGGGTCTCTAGAGCCAAACGAATGGCCAGAGCAACATTTTCCACACAGGTCATATCCATGAGCTGACGACCATCCCCTATCAATGGAATGCCAAGCTTCTGACTGAGTTTGAGAACTCGGGGCAAAATACTGGTATCCCCAATCCCAAAAAGCCCACGGGGGCGTAAGATGATGCTAGGTACATCCGGATAGTCTTTAAAGAGTTGCTCCGAAGCCAGCTTACTACGGATATAGTTGTTAAGCTTGTTTTCTTGCGGAGCATCGCTTTCTTTGATGGCGAACTGGTCTTTAGAAGCAGCATAGATGCTAGGTGAGGATACGTAAACCAAGCGCTGGATACCGACTTCACGACAGGCTTCTAGAACATACTTGGTCCCCAAGACATTTGTCTGGTAGAAATCCTCCCAAGGCCCCCAAACGGTAGAAAGAGCACCCGCATGCACAACCATGTCCATACCCTGACAAGCCTGAGTCAGATCCTCTTGCTTGGTCAAATCTCCCTGAAAAAATGCCACAGAGGAGTTCTCTAAAGACTGACCCACCTTGAGATTACGTCCAAAAGCGCGTACCTGATAGCCCTGCTGACTGAGCTCTTCAACAACATACTTGCCTAGAAAGCCCGTAGCACCTGTTACCAATACTTTCTTCATGTCTTATTCTCCTTGTTCCCCAAGAGCCGATGTATTTCGCTCTTCAGAATCTCTGTTGGCTGATAGATTTGAGCTGCACGACTAAGTTTGTTCAAGTCTGGCCAGTCATCTCTAGTCAACAACTCATCAAAAGCACGTCCAATCGCTTCTCTATCCTCCCGTTTAGCAGTCAGGGCAATCCCTGCCTCTAGCCCGCGAACCGCATAGTCATACTGATCATAGTCATGAGGGAGAATCAAGGCAGGCTTGCCATAGATAATACATTGGTAAAAAATACCAGCACCGCCATGATGAATCACATAGTCCATCTGGGGAATGTATTCCTTATAGGGAAGATAGGATACCACAGAAACATTGTCCATGACCTCCTCACATTGGAAACCTTGTCCGCCGAAACCCAGAGTTACAAAGAAGTGACAGTCCGGATGGGCTTTTGCCAATTGTTGTGTCTGGTAGAGGAGGTTGTCTTTGGCCCATGCTAGCTGAGTCCCACAGGAGACAAGGACCTTCTTATGATTTGCATAAGGAGCCAAATCCAGAGGATAATTCTCTGCCCTCTCAATCGAAGACCCAAAAGGTCCCGCCCAAAGGTAGTGATCTGGAAAGCCACTTTTCAGCTCCAACTCTTTCATCCCAATTCCCAAGATGGAATAGGGTGAATAGATGGTTTCCTGACCTTTCTGATTGTAAAGCTTAAAATCGTAACGTTTCAATCGTTCTCTCAATAAAAAGGTTACGATTCGTTTCCCTAAACGAGTCCCTTTTCTTCCTAGCCATTGCTGGGCAGATTGGAAAGGATTCTTTGGACTGCCCATTCCTCCAAAGAAACAAGGCGGTCCATCTGTTGTTTCAATTGCAAACTGTGTCGCCATGGTTGTTATCCAGGGAATATTCAACTGTTCCGCTACAAGTCCTCCAGAGAGGGTTATAAAATCCGCAATCACAAGATCTGGTCGAATTTTCTGCCATTCTTGCACTAGTTGGTCAGACACTGCATTGATCAAATCAAGACTAGCTGACAACTGTCGATAAGCAGAAAACAGGTTTAATTGCCCTTCATTGTTGGCTACTCGCTCAAACTCATCTACAGAATTTTTTAAAATGGGAATCACCTGAAATCCCATCTCCTCTGCGACCGCTTTTCGTTGCGGTCCTGTAAATAATCGAATCTCATACAGGGGATCCTTCAACAAAGGTGCGAGTAGATTGAGGGTCGGGAAAAGATGCCCACTTAAGGGTACTACAACCACATCAATTTTGATTTTTCTCATATGTCTAGGATAGCAAATTTTTAAAAAAAGAACTACCATAATGATAGTTCTTTCCAATATTATTTATATTTTGGGGAATACGTCGCTTCCTCTTAAGTTAATCTCTAGAAGAGTTCTTTATAAAGAGCAATGGTCTCTTCTAAAGTTGGCATGAATGGATTGCCTGGCGCACAAGCATCGATCAAAGCATTTTTAGAAAGATAGTCAAAGTCAAAGTCTTTTTCTTGGATACCGAGTTCAATGAGTTTCTTCGGAATTCCTACCGTTTCAGACAATTTTTCAATCTCAGCGATAGCGTAGGTTGCACATTCTTCATCAGTTTTCCCTTCAACATGGAGACCCAAAGCTTTGGCTACATTGCGGAAAGCTTCTGGCACCCGTTTGGCATTTTCACGTTATACAACTGGGAGAAGCATGGCACAGCAGACACCATGTGGCAAGTTATATACCGCACCGAGTTGGTGAGCCATAGAGTGAACATAGCCCAAACCAGCATTATTAAAGCTCATACTACCGAGGAAGATGGCATTGACCATCGCCTCACGCGCTTCAATATCTTGGCCATTTGCCACAGCACGAGGAAGATACTCTTTGATGAGCTCAATCGCTCCGATAGAGAGTTTCTTGGTCACATTATAAGCACCTGGTGTTACCAAGGCTTCAACAGCGTGGGTAAGAGCATCCATACCTGTCGCTGCTGTCAATCCTTTCGGCTTTGAAAGCATAAGTTCTGGATCATTGACAGAGATGAGGGCAAGGCTGTTCTTATCAACCATTACCATCTTGACCTTGCGTTCTTCGTCAGTAATGACATAGTTAATCGTAATTTCTGCAGAAGTTCCAGCTGTTGTATTGATCGCAACCACTGGCAAGCCTTTCTTAGCAGACTTGTGGAGACCTTCGTAGTCCTGTGGTTTTCCACCATTTGTAGCGATGATAGAGATGCAACTAGCCGCATCCTGTGGAGATCCACCACCAAGACTGATGATAAAGTCACATCCATGCTCTTCCAAAGCAGTAACTCCTTCCGTGACATTCTTACAAGTCGGATTTGGCTCCACATCGCTAAAGATCACATATTCGATCCCTTCAGCATTTAAGGGTTTTAGGACTTTGGGTAAAATATCACTTCCTTCGATGAACTTATCTGTCACCAAAAGGGCCTTCTTATACCCCAGTTCCTTGATATACGGACCTACTTCATTTACAACACCTTTACCAATAGGGTTCTGATGGAACGTAAAATGTAGCCACATGCTTTTCCTCCTGCGCCTCTGCGCTGTTTAATTATTTACTATAAGTATACAACCTTATAAGAAGTTTTACAAATTTTTGTAAGCGTTTTAAATAAAAAGTTAGTAAAGAACAGCCAGCCACTTTTTCAAGAAAAAAAGCTCCAAAAAGATAGATTTCATCTCATTGGAACTTTTACTGAATGATTATTGCTTAGTTAATACCACTCGGTCAGATGCCTCTCGGTCCATATCATCGATAATCAATTGATTACCATTAACCGTGTAAATTTTGACATCATCTCCGATAATGACACGTTGATTTTCTGGCTCAAAGCTGACTTGCTTGATTTCCTTATCTCCATCTGGCTCGACCTCAGTCCATGTACCAGTTTTACCTGTTACAACAAGAGTGATTTGGTCATTCTCATCTTTTCCAGTATAGGTACCATCGATGTTCGTAGGTTGAGCTACAATAGTATCCTGACTTGAGGACGCCTGTGGTTGACTAGCACTTGTCGTAGCGCTAGAAGATGATTCTTGTTGAGTAGATGATTGCTGAGCAGATTGCTGGGTAGGGGCTTGTGCCTTAGGCCCACAAGCTGCTAAAAGACTAAGAATTACTAGGGAAGCAATAGAAAGTGTGAATGTTTTCGTTTTCATAGCGATTTCCTTTCTTTTATGCCAATAATTTGCTGGAATCGTTTCCAGATGTACCTCCTACCTCAAGTATAACAACTTAAGCCTAGAAGGTCAACTAATCTCATCACTTCCTAGCAAACTCGCTCGGACTTCTGAGATAAAGTAGAGAGATCCAGTCACGAAAAGCAGGTCCTGATCATTGGCCTTTTCTTCGAATTCTCTGATAAAGTCCCCATAGGAAGAAATCAAATCGTAACCCGCCACATCCTTCTCATCCAAAGAACCTTGGTAGTCAAAGCCCGTTACCTTAAGCTCCACCTGAGGCAACTGCTCAGATAGATAGCCCAACATTCCTTGATAATCTTTGCGTTTAAGAGCACCAAAAAGGATACGGACTTGATAGTCTTGTTGGATTTTCTCTTGGATAAACTCGACCAAACGGGTTAAGGCTGGAAGATTGTGAGCCCCGTCTAGGTAGATTTGCGGACGAATCCGTTCCAAGCGACCTGCCCAGTGAGTCTTCTTCAAAGCCTGTCTAACAAGCTCTTCTTCGACCCTTTCACCTCTTGACGCCATAAACAGAAGAAAAGTTTCTAAAGCCAAGGCGGCATTTTCTTTCTGATAAGCAGCTTCCAAACTGATTTCAAGCTGTGAAAAGCTTGCTAAGCTGCTTGAGAAATTTCTAGCTTTCAAGGTGAAGTCTCGCCCAGTTTGATAAAGTTCAACAGCTAACTCTCTCGCTTTACTTTGACAGACAAGCTCCGCTTCTGGAGCAAACTTGGCAATGACCGCCTTCTTTCCAACCTTGAAGATACCAGCTTTCTGCTCTGCTATTTCCTCCAGACTGTCACCCAAGGTCTCCTGATGATCTAGGCCAATGGAAGTAATAACTGCAATCTCTCCTGTTACGACATTAGTGGTATCAAGTAGACCACCAATTCCCACTTCTAGCAGAACTAGATCCACGTCCTGCTCTTTAAAGTAAAGCAAGGCAATCAAGGTCAACAACTCAAAGAAAGACAATTGGTCATGTGTTTCCAAAAGAGTTTTCTCCATCTCCTTGACTTGGTTAGCTATACGGACAAAGTCTTCCTCTACGATCGGTAGCCCATTGATACAGATTCGATCATGGATACTGATGATATGAGGAGAGGTAAAAGTACCAACTTTTTTAGCATGAGTAACAAACAACTCCCTCATAAAGGCAATAGTTGACCCCTTACCGTTAGTCCCTGTTACGTGGATAATAGGATAAGTCTTCTCAGGATTCCCCAGCAAATCCACCGCTCGCTGCATTCGCCCAAGACCGGATCTAAAGTTTAAACCAATCCGACTATGAAGCCATTCTTCTACTTCAAACATACATGTCTCCTTAACAACAATCCAATCAACTAGCGCGCTAAAGTTTTACTGTAAATAAAAAGCGAGGCCGAGACAAAAATCCCAACCTCTTACCTGGTTAGCTAATCACTAGCTACTATGAATTTCAACGTGGGCTAAAAACATCCCCGGACTTACTTACGGTCTTTATTTTTAGCGTAAGGGTAAAAATGTTCACTGAACATACCAGTTCTCTCTTATTTAAAGGAACTGGAGTAAAAATATCCCCCGGACGTTCCTGCGTTTCTAATTTCTGGCGTAGGGGTAAAAACATCCCCCGGATATTCCAACTCTTACAATTTTTAGGAGTTGGGCTGATACAGTCTCCCAGACTTACTTACGGTCTTTATTTTTAGCGTAAGGGTAAAAATGTTCACTGAACATTTTTACTCCTCCATAAAGCTGTTGAAGACTTCTTCAATCATGTTCCATTCGTCTTCTGAGTCTTCTGGAATTGGTTGTAATTCGCCTTCTGTTCCGTCTTCGTTTTCGATGAATGAGTAAGCTTGGATTTCAACTTCACCATTTTCATCTTCTTCTGCGTTAACTGGCACTAGCAGAACATAGTTTTTACCAAATTCTTCTTTCCCATCGATGGTCAAAAGAATTTCAAACAAGGTTTCATTTCCTTGCTCGTCTACTAGTGTAATCAATTCACGTTCTTCGTGGTCATGGTTGTGATCGTGTGACATAGTTTCTCCTCTGTCTTAAAATTTTCTATCTAAATAATTTTGCAAAATCAGCTGAGCAGCCAACTTATCAATAACTTTCTTGCGTTTGTTACGGCTGATATCTGCTTGTTCAATCAACATACGCTCCGCAGCGACCGTTGTCAAACGCTCATCCTGATAGTCTACTGGCAAACCAAAGAGTTCTTCTAGCTTGACACCATAGGCTTGACTGGCTTCTACTCGTGGACCGCTGGTATTGTTCATGTTCTTTGGTAAACCTACTACAAAGCGCTCCACATTATAGCTGTCAAGCAATTCTTTGATACGGTCAAAACCGAACTGGCCCTGATCCTCATTAATCTGGATGATTTCAAGTCCCTGAGCGGTGAAGCCTAGGGGATCGCTAATCGCCACCCCTACTGTTTTTGAACCGACGTCCAATCCCATAATTCTCATAGATTATAGATCGACTCCTTGTCCCTTAAGGTAGTAGCGTACCAATTCTTCAACAATTTCATCACGCTCATACTTACGGATTTGATTTCGTGCATTGTTGTAACGAGGAACGTAGGCAGGGTCTCCACTCAATACATAACCGACGATTTGGTTAATCGGATTGTAGCCCTTGTCGTTCAAAGAAGCATAGACGTCTGTCAACGTTTCGCTAATTTCTTTCTTATTGGAATCATCCAATTTAAACCGTACAGTTTCTTCAGTAAATCCCATTCTAACACCCTCTTTCCTTAGAATAGTACTATTATAGCACATTCCCTGACGTTCTACAAATAAGTCAGTCTATTAATTTGGATTTTCTATTGTTCTGTCGCCCCATTTGCCACTCTGTCAGCAATATACTGGCTAGGTTCGTTTTTTAAGAGATTTTCAAGGCCGATATTTTTTAAATATTCCAGCTGAGATGCCTTTTTGACGTCCAATACTTGAAAATCATAAGTCGTTGTAGTCTGGATTTCTGTCTCGCTGAGTAGCTTTGTTTCCAGTTTGAATCCTGCTAGTTTGCGTGCCTCTTGGATGGTCTCATCCTTTTCTTCCGCTTCTAGAAGCGCTTTTTGCGTCTCCTCTAGGCCATTTTCAGAGATAAAGGTCTTGAGTTCATCCCCGACAGGTCGTTTTTGCTGAATGGTCAAGGTCAAAAACTGATTACCTTTATAGGTAATGGCCTGAGTCTGCTGCGTTCCATTTTCTGACTTCGGCATCAACAGGGTCTTGGTAACAACCGTATTCTTTTCGGCATTGTCCAAAACGGGAAGGTTTGATTGAAGAGGTTCAGATGCTGTTGTGGTAGCAGCAGGAGTTTCCTTTTTTTGCCCACATCCCGCAAGCAAAAAGAGGAGAGCAAAACTAGCAATTAGTAACTTTTTCATAATTCCTCACATGATTTTAAAACAAAAGAGCAAACAAGGCCAGGAGTCACTCCCAGCCTTGATGTTTTATAGAGCTGCACGTAGACGTGCTTCTGCATTTTCTACATTACGGACAGAGCGTGGCAAGAAGGCACGGATATCATCTTCTTTATAGCCGACTTGTAGGCGCTTCTCGTCAACGAGAATCGGACTCTTTAAGATCCGTGGTGTTTCCATGATTAAGTTGAGCACTTCATTGACACTCAAATCCTCGATGTCAACTCCAAGTGCCTTAGCGTAGCGGTTTTTTGACGAAACGATACTGGCAATTCCATTATCTGTTTTCGTGAGAATATCTAATAACTCTTCTCTTGTAATTCCTTCTTTACCGAGATTTTGTTCTTTATAACTTAACTGGTGGGCATTGAGCCAGGTTTTCGCTTTTTTACAGCTAGTACAACTTGAGACTGTATAAATTTTGATCATGTACCTACCCCTTTCGCTACATGTTACTATCAGTTTAGTCTATTATACCATAAAAAACATCCGACTTGCGACCTATTTTTAAAAAAAATTAACTTTTTTCGCGATTTTCGTACTTTTTTCTTGACAAAATCAATTTATAACCAACTTTTAAATTTTTTGATATACAATCGTTTTACAACTGTAACACTTATCATATAGAGAACGATAATCAAAAGCAAAAAGAGGAAATAAATTGGTTCCAAAGGGGTTAAATGAAGCAGGCTAGCAATTGAAGAGTAGGGAAGGAAGGTCACAAAACTAGCTGCTAGCAAGGTTGTCCCAAGAACAAACCATGATGGACGACTTTGTAAGAAAGGAAGTTTTGCTGAACGGAGCATATGGATAACCATGGTTTGGGACCACATGGATTCAATGAACCAACCTGTCTGGAACAAAATAATAAAGCCCGTTGCAGACTCTGCTCCGTGAGCATAGGCTTGACCTGTCGCCATTGGGACAATGACAAAATAGAGTAAGATAAAGGTCAAAATATCAAAGGCAGAAGAAATCGGACCCATCCAAATCATAAAGCGAGTAATAGACTTAGCCTCCCACTTATGAGGATGTTTCAAAAAGTCTTCATCCACATTATCAAATGGCAAGGCAATGCAAGAAAGGTCGTAGACGAGGTTCAACACAATCAAGTGAATCGGAGCCATAGGAAGGAAAGGTAAAAAGATACCAGACACTAGCAGAGAGAAAATGTTCCCGAAATTAGAGCTGACCGTCATCTTGATATATTTGGTCATGTTGGCATAGACTTTGCGTCCTTCAACCAGCCCTTTTTCAAGCACCATCAAATCCTTATCTAGCAAAATGACATCAGCCGTTTCTTTGGCAATATCTACTGCTGTATCAACCGAAATCCCCACATCGGCCACTTTCATAGAAGGGGCATCATTGATCCCATCTCCCATATAGCCGACACAATGTCCATTCGATTTGATTTGTAAAATGATTCGTGCTTTTTGATCCGGAGAGAGTTTGGCAAAGACCGTCACTTTCTCAACTGCTTGAGCCAACTCTTCGTCCGTCATGGCATCAATATCAGAACCCAACAAGATTTGATCAACGTCTAAACCAACTTTTTCGCAAACTGCTTGGGTTACCTTCTCATTGTCTCCCGTCAAGATCTTTGTTTGAACACCGTGTTCTAACAAAGCTTGGATAGCAGGTGCTGCTGATGGTTTTGGTGGATCTAGAAAGGCAAGATATCCTGTTAGAATCATCTCTTTTTCATCTTCAACTGAGTAAGCAAAACCTTCTTTTAGGCCTGTTTTATAAGCGACTCCCAAGACTCGCAATCCCTGTTGATTAAGTTGATCTACTTCTTTTAAGATTTCCACTCGGATATCATCCGTCAGAGGGCTAATCTGACCTTGATATTCCACATGGGTTGAGATCGCAAGCATTTCCTCTAGGGCACCCTTGGTTACCAAACTAACAACTTCGTTCTCATCCTTGACGATGACACTCATCCGTCTGCGTTCAAAATCAAAAGGTAATTCATCTATTTTTTGGAAGCTAGTATCTAAATTTTGTAGAATAGCGTGTTCTTTAGCTTCTTTTTCAGTTCTACTGATAATAGCACGGTCCATTAAGTTTTTCAAACCGGTTTGAAAATAGGAATTGAGATAGGCCCGTCTCAACACAGATAAATCCAATTCTCCATGTATATCCAAAGGATATTCAAGGACAATTTCGTCTTGGGTAAGGGTTCCGGTTTTATCCGTACACAGGATATCAATAGCACCTAGGTCTTGTATGGCATTGAGTTTTTTGATGACGACTTTTTCCTTGGCCATGATAATGGAACCTTTTGCTAAACTGGCCGTGATGATCATAGGAAGCATCTCAGGTGTCAATCCAACACCAACACTCAGTGCAAACACACCTGCTTCCAACCAGTCGCCATCTGTTAAACCATTGGACAAGAAAACAATGGGAACCATGACTAACATCAAACGGATCAAGAGCCAAGAGATGCTGTTCATCTCCCGTTCAAAAGAGGTCGGTTCGTCATAGGTATTGAGGGTCTGCTCGATTTCTCCCATCATGGTATCATCACCGACCGCTAGAATCAAAGCCTTGGCACTTCCTGATATCACGTTGGTTCCCATAAAGGCGAGCGCTTCTGCTTCTAGCAGACTATCAAAGTTTGACTGACTCATTTTTGACAAGGCTAGTTTTTCAACCGAGTCACTTTCACCTGTCAAACCAGACTGTTGAACAAAGAAATCACGTGATTCAATTAAAAGGAGATCTGCTGGTATCATATCCCCAGCACTTAATTTGACTATATCTCCAACGACCAAATCTTCAATTGCGACCTCTAAACTCTGGCCTTCGCGGATAACTGTGGCTGTATTCACAATCATTTTTGATAGATTGGTCGCAGCCTTGTCACTCCGCAGTTCTTGGACAAAGCGTATGCCACCAGAGATTAGAACGAGAACGACGATGATGATAGAGGTCGTCGGATCTTCTTGTCCAGGCTTCGCCAACCAGACATTGGTCACCATGGAAATCATAGCGATGACCAGCAGGATGATTGTAAATGGATTGATGATGGATTCGTAAATCTTTTTGAGGATACTGTCTTCTTGACCCTTGGTGATGGTGTTTTCGCCATATAGGTCACGATTTTTCTCCAACTGCTCCTCAGTCAAGCCTGTTAGACTTGTCTTATAAAAAGATAGAGTTTCGTTTAAGGGTGTGTGAATAGCTGTTGCTACTCTTTCTTTTGTAGTTTTCATTGGTTTCTCCTATCTGTATGAATGATGTGTTTCATACACAGAGACCAATCACTTTATAAGGGCAGAACGACACAAATCAGCGATTGGCTGTGTATGTGCGGTTCTGGATGATCGTCAATTTGCATCGTCTGTCTCCTTTCCTTGTTCTAAAACAGTAGAAAATCCCACCATAAAATGGCAGGATTAAAAAACTAATTATCTGTTTTTTCGTTCAAGCTTTAACTCCATAGGGCGATGTAATGAGCTTAGTCTTGGCCTTCGCGACCAGAACTGTTGACCAACGAGTAGTGTCTCCACTGCTTTGCGGTAGTCATCCGTATCCCTATGGTAGCCTCACCTACCGTTTTCGTCTATCAGTATAAACCTTTAAAATATAAAAGTCAATGATTTATCTTAATTTTCTTAAATAACAATTAATTCCTTCGGCGCTAGAGTCAACAATTCGCAACCGTTATCTGTAATCAGGATATCATCCTCGATACGAACCCCGTATTTACCTTCAATATAAATACCTGGTTCATCAGTCAAGACCATACCAGATTTAATGACTTCTTTAGAAGTTTGGCTAAAGTAAGGTTCTTCGTGTATATCCAGTCCGATACCGTGTCCAATACCGTGGGTAAAGTAGTCGCCATAGCCTGCCTCGATGATAATATCACGAGGGATTTTGTCAAAGTCGCGGAAACCTAAGCCATCCTTAGCTTGATCAATCAAGGCTTGGTTGGCTTTCAGGACAGTATTGTAAATTTCTGCCTGCTCGTCACTGACATGACCGAGGTAGATGGTCCGTGTCATATCACTGACATAGTGGTCGTAGAGACAGCCGAAGTCCATGGTAATGGCTTCTCCAGCTTCAACCGGTTTGTGCATTGGATGGGCATGGGGCTTAGAAGAGTTGATACCACTGGCTAGAATGGTATCAAAAGACAAGCCAGATGCTCCCAACTCACGCATACGGAAGTCAAGGAAGTTGGCAATTTCGATCTCAGTTTTTCCTGGTTTGATAAAGTCAAGCGCATCACGGAAAGCTTGGTCTGAGATAGAACAAGCCTTACGAATAGTCGCAATCTCCGCCTCATCCTTAATCATACGAAGTGCTTCTACAAACTGAGTCTGTGGAAGCAAGTCGATCCCTGCAAAAGCTGCCTGCATACGGTGGTAATAAGAGACCGAAATCTCGTCCTCAAAACCGATGCGAGACAAGCCCATATCCTTAACGATGCCTGCAATGACAGCCAATTCATCACGATCAGCCACAATTTCAAAACCTGTTACTTCTTGCTTAGCTGCAATGATATAGCGAGAGTCTGTCACCAAAACCTGACGGTCACGGCTGATAAAGACGGTTCCATTTGAACCCCAAAAACCAGTCAAATAATAGACGTTTTTAAGGTTGTTGATGATGATACCATCTAGTTCTTTTTCTTGCATTTTAGCTAGAAATGCTTGCACACGTTTATTCATGATCTAACTTTCCTTTCAAATAGTGTCCTGTGTAGCTGGCTTCATTGGCCGCTACTTCTTCTGGAGTTCCTGTTGCGATGATGGTTCCTCCACCGACACCGCCCTCAGGTCCCAAATCGATGATATGGTCTGCCGTCTTGATAACATCCAGATTGTGCTCGATGACGAGGACTGTATTGCCATCGTCGACAAAGCGAGCTAAAACTTTAAGCAAGCGAGCGATATCCTCAGTATGAAGCCCTGTCGTTGGCTCATCCAGAATATAGAAGGATTTTCCTGTCGAGCGTTTATGGAGTTCACTAGCCAACTTCATACGCTGAGCTTCTCCTCCAGAAAGGGTGGTAGCCGGTTGCCCTAGCGTTACATAGCCCAGCCCCACATCCTTAATGGTCTGAAGTTTGCGTTGAATCTTGGGAATGTGTTGGAAGAATTCCACCGCATCGTTGACGGTCATGTCCAAGACCTGCGAGATATTCTTTTCCTTATAGTGGACTTCTAGGGTTTCACTGTTATAGCGAGTCCCGTGGCAGACTTCACAAGCCACGTAAACATCTGGCAAGAAGTGCATCTCGATCTTGATAATCCCGTCACCTGAGCAGGCTTCACAACGACCTCCCTTGACGTTGAAACTGAAACGGCCCTTCTTATAGCCTCGAATCTTAGCTTCATTTGTCTGGGCAAAAAGGTCACGTATATCGTCAAAAACTCCCGTATAGGTAGCCGGGTTGGACCTCGGCGTCCGTCCGATCGGGCTCTGGTCAATGTCAATCAAGCGGTCTACATGCTCAATCCCTGTAATCGTCTTGAATTTACCAGGCTTGTCTGAATTGCGGTTAAGCTTCTGGGCAATGGCTTTTTTGAGGATACTGTTGATTAAGGTCGATTTCCCTGAACCTGATACCCCCGTCACTGCGATGAATTTTCCTAGCGGGAAGCGAGCGGTGATATTTTGCAAGTTGTTCTCACGCGCTCCTGTCACCTCGATAAAACGACCATTTCCGGAACGGCGCTCTTCTGGTACTGGAATCGCTCGTTTTCCTGATAAGTACTGGCCTGTAATAGACTTACTGTTACGGGCCACCTGCTTGGGCGTTCCTGCAGCAACAATCTCGCCACCAAAAACACCGGCACCTGGACCAACGTCAATCAGATAATCCGCCTCGCGCATGGTATCTTCGTCGTGTTCCACCACGATGAGAGTATTGCCCAAGTCACGCATCTTTTTCAGACTGGCAATCAAGCGGTCATTATCCCTCTGGTGAAGACCAATCGACGGCTCATCCAGGATATAAAGGACACCTGATAGGTTGGACCCAATCTGGGTTGCCAAGCGAATACGCTGACTCTCCCCACCTGAAAGGGTTCCTGCCGAACGTGACAGAGTCAAATAGTTGAGTCCCACGTTATTGAGGAAGGTCAAGCGATCCTTTATTTCCTTGAGGATAGGACGGGCAATGATGGCTTCATTTTCAGACAGGGTCAGCTGGCTCACTAATTCCAAATGGTCTGCGATAGACAGGTCCGAAATTTCACCGATATGTGGCCCTTGCTCCCCACCCACACGGACAGACAAGGCCTGATCGTTGAGACGGTAGCCGTGGCAAGTTCCGCAGGTCAGCTCATTCATGTAGAGGCGCATCTGGGTGCGCGTGTAATCACTGTTAGTCTCATGGTAACGACGCTTGATATTATTGACAACCCCCTCAAAAGGAATGTCAATATCGCGCACTCCACCAAATTCATTTTCATAGTGGAAATGGAATTCCTTGCCATCTGAGCCGTAAAGAATCAAGTTTTTATCTTCTTCTGACAAGTCTTCAAAAGGCTTATCCATATCTACTCCAAAGGCTGTCATGGCCTGCTCTAGCATGTTTGGATAGTAGTTGGATGAGATAGGATTCCAAGGTGCCAAGGCTCCCTCACGCAAAGTTTTGCTGGTATCAGGAACCACCAAGTCAACATCCACCTCTAGCTTGATGCCCAAACCGTCACACTCACTACAAGATCCAAAAGGAGCATTGAAGGAGAAGAGTCGAGGCTCTAATTCTGGGACAGTAAAACCACAAACTGGACAGGCATAGTGCTCAGAAAAGAGCAACTCCGAATCGTCCATAGTGTCGATAATCACATAACCTTCTGCGATACGAAGGGCAGCCTCAATGGAGTCAAAGAGACGGCTACGGATGCCCTCCTTGATGACAATACGGTCGACCACAACATCGATATTGTGTTGCTTGCTCTTAGACAGTTCAGGCACTTCGGTCACATCATAGACTTCCCCATCCACTCGGACACGAACATAGCCATCTTTCTGAATCTTTTCAATGACGCTCTTATGTTGTCCTTTTTTCTTGCGGATAACAGGGGCCAAAATCTGCAAGCGTTGGCGTTCTGGCAATTCTAAGACCTTATCAACGATTTGCTCCACAGAAGAAGCCTTGATAGCCCCGTGTCCGTTGATACAGTAAGGCGTCCCCACACGTGCGTAGAGGAGACGCAGATAGTCATTGATTTCAGTCGTCGTTCCCACGGTCGAACGAGGGTTTTTGCTGGTGGTTTTCTGGTCGATGGAAATAGCTGGGCTGAGGCCATCAATGGCATCCACATCTGGTTTTTCCATATTGCCCAAGAACTGGCGAGCGTAGGCTGACAAACTCTCTACATAGCGACGTTGGCCCTCCGCATAGAGGGTATCAAAGGCCAGACTGGATTTCCCAGACCCTGACAAACCAGTCACAACAACTAGCTTGTCTCGCGGAATCTCCACATCAATATTTTTTAAGTTATGGGCACGCGCCCCATGAATCACAATTTTATCTTGCATCTTTGTTCTTTCTAGTCCATTATTGCTTTCCATTATACCAAAAAATGTGAAATTCTATTACCCAAAAAGCTGTTTTTATAGTATAATAGTACGGTGCAAAAAATGAATCACTGAATAGTAGGAAAGGATAGGGGATATGAAACAAGTTTTTCTCTCAACAACAACTGAATTTAAAGAGATCGACACGCTTGAACCGGGTACTTGGATCAACCTCGTCAATCCTACACAAAATGAATCACTGGAAATTGCCAATGCCTTTGACATTGACATCGCTGACCTTCGAGCACCGCTCGATGCGGAAGAAATGTCCCGTATTACCATCGAAGATGAGTATACTTTGATCATCGTGGACGTTCCCATCACAGAGGAAAGAAACAATCGTACCTACTACGTTACGATTCCGCTAGGGATTATCATCACCGAGGAAACCATTATCACCACCTGCTTGGAATCCCTCCCCGTTCTCGATGTCTTTATCAACCGTAGACTGCGCAACTTTTACACCTTCATGCGTTCACGCTTTATCTTCCAGATTCTCTACCGCAACGCCGAACTTTACCTTACGGCCCTTCGTTCGATCGACCGTAAGAGTGAACAAATCGAAAGTCAACTTCACAAATCTACTCGAAACGAAGAGCTGATTGAGCTCATGGAATTGGAAAAGACCATCGTCTATTTCAAGGCCTCACTTAAGACGAACGAGCGCGTGATTAAGAAATTGACCAGCGCAACTAGCAATATCAAGAAATACCTAGAAGACGAAGACCTGCTCGAAGACACTCTGATTGAAACCCAACAGGCCATCGAGATGGCAGATATCTATGGAAATGTCCTTCACTCTATGACAGAGACCTTTGCCTCTATCATTTCCAACAACCAGAACAACATCATGAAAACTCTGGCTCTCGTGACCATTGTCATGTCTGTCCCAACCATGATCTTCTCAGCCTATGGGATGAACTTCAAGGATAATGAAATCCCTCTAAACGGTGAACCTCATGCCTTCTGGTTAATCGTCTTTATCGCCTTTGCTATGAGTGTTTCGCTCACTCTCTATCTCATCCATAAAAAATGGTTCTAAGAGGAATCCCTATGTCTCAGATTGATTTACAAAAATTAACTAAGAAAAACCAAGAGTTTATCCATATCGCTACCCAACAATTTATCAAAGATGGTAAAACAGATGCTGAAATCAAGGCTGTCTTTGAGGAAGTCATTCCTAAAATCCTTGAAGAGCAAGCCAAGGGGACGACTGCACGTTCCCTCTACGGGGCTCCAACCCACTGGGCTCATAGCTTCACTGTCAAGGAGCAATACGAAAAAGAGCATCCAAAAGAAAATGACGATCCAAAACTCATGATTATGGACTCAGCCCTTTTTATCACCAGTCTCTTTGCATTGGTTAGCGCTCTGACTACCTTCTTCTCTACAGATCAGGCTATTGGCTATGGCTTGATTACCCTCTTGTTGGTTGGACTTGTAGGAGGACTTGCCTTCTACTTGATGTACTACTTTGTCTACCAGTACTATGGACCAGACACAGATCGTAGCCAGCGCCCTCCTTTCTGGAAATCAATCCTCGTCATCCTCGCTGCTATGCTTCTTTGGTTGGTTGTCTTCTTTGCAACAAGCTTCCTACCAGCCAACCTCAATCCAGTCCTTGCTCCATTGCCTTTGGCTGTCCTAGGAGCAGCCCTTCTCGCCCTTCGCTTCTATCTCAAGAAACGTTTCAATATCCGAAGCGCAAGCGCAGGCCCATCACGTTATTAAGAGAAGTGAAAAGCTATGGCATATAGTCAATCTTTAGCTCAGCAGATTCGAAAAATTCTAGCACTCAAACTTCCTCCCCAAATTTTCGAAGAAGAGCTAGAAGAAAAGAAACTGTTTGGTGGCCTGGCCTTCATGATTCGTGGGAAAATGGTTCTTACAGTCAGTTCCAGAAAGGACGAGCTGGTTATGGTGAGAATTGGCAAAGAAATGGAAAAGCAAGTTCTACCCCGAACAGGAGCTCGTACTACATTGATGAGAGGGCGACCTTATCATGGCTATATAGACCTAGATATTGAAGGTCAAAAAGAACTTCCTTACTGGATTGATTTAGCCCTCTCCTATAATCAAGAGTTAACCAAGTAACTCATATCTAGTGAGATTACAGATTAGTAAAACGATAAGCAACTGCACTAGCGGTTGCTTTTTTCTTGCTTTCTTGATATCCAATAGAACTTCTACCCCCAATCCCTATAGTTTTCTCCCATCTTTTATGATAAAATAGGCTCAATCAATTTCTAGGAGGATGAGATATGGTTTCTACTATTGGTATCGTGAGTTTGTCTAGTGGTGTTATCGGAGAGGATTTTGTCAAACACGAAGTCGATTTGGGTATTCAACGTCTCAAGGATTTGGGACTCAATCCTGTCTTTCTGCCCCATTCGCTAAAAGGGTTAGACTTTATCAAGGACCATCCGGAGGCACGTGCAGAGGATTTGATGCAGGCCTTTTCTGATGATAGCATCGACATGATCCTATGCGCCATCGGTGGGGATGATACCTATCGCTTGCTACCCTACCTTTTTGAAAACGACCAGCTCCAAAAGGTTATCCAACAAAAGATTTTTCTTGGCTTCTCGGATACAACCATGAACCACCTTATGTTGCACAAACTAGGGATCAAGACTTTTTATGGGCAATCCTTTCTAGCAGACATTTGTGAATTGGACAAGGAGATGTTGCCCTATAGTCTCCACTACTTTAAAGAATTGATCGAGACGGGAAGAATCTCAGAAATCCGCCCTAGCGACCTTTGGTATGAGGAACGGACTGATTTTAGTCCCAAGGCTCTGGGAACAGCTCGTATCAGTCATGTAAATACAGGCTTTGATTTGTTGCAAGGAAATGCTCAGTTTGAGGGAGAAATTCTCGGTGGTTGCCTTGAGTCCCTCTATGATATCTTTGACAACTCTCTACACGCAGATAGCACGGACCTCTGCCAAGAGTACCGACTCTTCCCTGACTTATGTGACTGGGAAGGAAAGATTCTCTTGCTAGAAACAAGCGAAGAAAAGCCTGAACCTGATGATTTCAAAAAAATGTTGCGGACTTTAAAGGACACGGGGATATTTGGGGTTATCAGTGGACTCTTGGTCGGAAAGCCAATGGATGAAACCTTCTATGACGACTATAAGGAAGCACTATTGGATATCATTGATAACAATATCCCGATTGTCTATAATCTGAATGTCGGTCACGCAACTCCAAGAGCCATTGTGCCCTTTGGCGTTCACGCTTATGTGGATACACAGAAGCAAGTCATTCGCTTTGACGATAACAAAAAATAAACAATTTCTCCATTTTTGTGCTTTGGTATTGATTTTCGTTACAATTTGTGTCTGAATTTATTGCATTTTGCTTATTTCTATGATATCTTTTTAAAGGAGGTGTATATGACTAAACAAAAAATAAATCAAATTGTCGGTTCAATTGGAGCCTTTATCGGGATTATTGTATTTATCGCCTACATCCCACAAATTTTTGCCAATTTACAAGGCAACAAAGCTCAACCATTCCAGCCTTTATCCGCAGCAGTATCTTGTTTAATTTGGGTTATTTACGGATGGACAAAAGAGCCTAAGAAGGATTGGATACTAATTATTCCAAACTCAGCTGGCGTTGTCTTAGGTGGACTGACATTTCTTACTGCACTATAAAAGTTACTAGCATATAATCAAAAAGCTGAGAGGAGATTCTCAGCTTTTTCTCTTGTATAACTACTAAAACGTCACATACTACTGATAACTAAAATAATCAAGGGAAGGCTATTGCCTAACATATGAACAACTAGAGGATAATAAATATTCTCTTTTTCTTTCACATAGATGATAGAAAAGGCAATGCCTCCACCTAGATAACCGACTGCACTGACCCACTCTGATAAAGCCAAACTGTGCATATGAGTCAGAGCAAAAACAAGTCCTACCAGAAGAATGCTTAGCCAACTTGACAGACGTTTCTGCAAGTGATGTAACAAGAGCTGACGGAAAAAGAGTTCTTCCACAAAAGGTCCTATGATACAGGCGAAAACTGCTATCAGTATTGGTTGTTCTTGAAAGGTACTTTGAATATTCGACTGGTTTAGACCTTGTCCGACTAGCCCAAAAAACTGCTTCAACATCTCTGATACAAATTCAAAGACAAAAGTCATCAGAAAGAGAAAGAGCCATCCTGTTAAGACGCAAAAGAAGAATTTCCTTTTAGTCTTTCTAATCTCATTCCATTGTTTGATCAATCGATCCTTAAACAAGAAAGAGCCATATAGAGCTAGTACTACATAAACTAGATAATTTGCAATAGCAGATGGCATCAAGAAAGCCAGCAATTTAACTCCATCAAATACAAAGAGAACTGTATAGAGAATCGCAAAAATCAGAATTCCCTTATTTTTGTTAGACATCATTTAATTCCCCTTCCACTCACAATCATTCTCGTGGTCATCAACTAACCCTGCAGCTTGTAGAAATGACAAGACTGCAACGGGACCTGTGAACTTGAAGCCTCGTTTTTTGAGATCTTGAGATAACTTTTCAGACAAGGCTGTTTTAGCAGGTGCTAGGTGATAGTCAGGAACATCATTCACGATCGTTTTTCCCTCAACAAAAGACCAGAGATAGGCATCAAAGGAGCCATATGCTTCCTGAACTTGTAAAAATGCTTGGGCATTGGCACGCGTAGCAAAAATCTTGGCACGATTTCGGATGATGGCTGGATTGTCTAACAAGGCTTCCAACTGCGCATCCGTCATCTGAGCAATTTTCTGGGCATCATAAAAATGAAAGACTTCTCGGAATCCTTTTCGCTTATTTAGAACTGTTTCCCAAGATAGGCCCGACTGGTATGTCTCCAAACAAAGCAACTCAAAAAGGGCGCGGTCATCATGAAGAGCATGTCCCCACTCTTCGTCATGATAGGCTACATATAAGGGGTTATTCATTTTAACCCAACCACAGCGTTTCGGCATCTTATTCTCCTATTTGACCAACATCTTGAGGGCAGACTTGATATAGTTCTCTGCTGTATCTGTCGTTCCTTCAAAGAATTTCTTGATTTTCTTAAGTTCAGTCGCCTTGTAGCCCAGTGCCAGCATGGCCTCCATAGCTTCTTCCAGTTCTTGGTTCTCATTACTCGCTTGCACAGCGACTTTGGCAGGAAGGTCATCACTAGCCACGACTACCTTGCCTTCCAAGTCCAGAACCATTTGCTGGGCTGTTTTCTTACCAATTTTAGGGAACTTGGTCAAGTAGGTGATGTTCTTAGTCTCGATGGCTTGAACCAGGCCAGCATTGTCATCGGCAGCAATGATTGCAAGAGCTGAAACAGGACCAATCCCTGAGACCGAAATCAGACTGAGAAAGAGTTTTTTCTCATCTTCTGAGCGAAAACCATAAAGCAGATGGGCATCCTCACGGACAACTTGGTGCACATAAATCTGAGTTTCTTGGTTAACCTGACCTGAGTAAGCATAAGGATTGGCTACATGCAAGATATAGCCGATACCATTTGCCTCAAGGACAATATATTTAGCAGTGATTTTGGTAATGATTCCTTTTAGATATTCGTACATATTTTTTTCTCCATTATTTTGCCTATCTAGTATACCATATTTCCCCAAGACAGACTGCAACAAAAGGTGCAACCTCTGGTTGACAAATAGTACAAGAGATTGTATTCTCATTATAAGTAAAAATTGTTAGGATAGAAGTAGAAAAAGGAGGATAGAATAATGAAACTCGCAGAAAAACTATTTGAGCTCAGAAAGGAAAAAGGTTGGTCCCAAGAAAAACTAGCAGAACAAATCAATGTTTCTCGGCAAAGTATCTCCAAATGGGAGTCTGGACAAGTACTTCCTGAAATCGAAAAAATCATTGAATTAAGCAAGATTTTTCAAGTAACAACTGACTATCTCTTACTGGATGAAAACTTTGAAAAAGGTTCCACGGCAGTGATTTTGGAGGAAGATAAGGACAAATACTATAAAGAAGTTAAATCCTTTGGTCTCTGGCAGGTGATTTATATTTTCGTATTGGCTCTGGCTATCTATCTCTTTTTAGCCGGTTCTAGTTTTCCAGCCGAATTCACCGCTTTGATCTGGCTAACCTTCGTTCTCTTAATCGCTTCTGCGATTGCTATCAACAAGGCTCTCAAAACCAAACAACGTTATCTTGATAAGGTAATTGGTCTTGAGAATCCTTCAGACAAAGACGACTCTACAAAACCTTGAATCCCCTAATTCAGTTTTCGTAATATTTTTTTAGAAGTGATCTTGTCAAGCAAGTGTAAACCTCGTGTAAATTTACCATGTCCATTCAAGTTCCCACCTCAAAAAACTAAAAAGCCTTGTTCGAAAAGGAACAAAGGCTTTTTGTGTTCTTAATATTTCCCCAACTCTCGAAGGCTGGTGTGATTTTCTTGTATACGTCGAAACATCTTTTCCATATCCGACTTAGTGAAATGCACCAAAACAGGACGGCCATGTGGACAGTTATAGGGATTGTCACATTGAGAAAGCTGATAAAGGAGCTGTCTGGCTGAATGGTCATCGATACGATGGTTGGCCTTAATAGACCGCTTGCAGGACATCATGATAGCCAACTCTGCTCGGTATTTCTTGATAGAAACTTCCTTGGTCAAGAGCAGCATATCACACATTTCATAGATGCCTGACTCAATCTCTTCTTCTGCCATCCAAATAGGATGTTCGCGCAAGATAAATTGATTTTCTCCGTACTCTGCTAGAAAGACTCCCACTTCCTCCAAAAGTGCCATTCTTTCCTTAAGACAGAGGGCATCATCTGCAGGAAATTCAAAGATATAGGGCACTAGGAGTTGTTGCTGGCTCTGATCAACATTACCAATGCTTTCACGATACTCCTCGTACTTAACCCGCTCCTGAGCTGCATGCTGGTCAATGATATAGAGTCCATCTCGCCCTTGGGCAAAGAGATAGGTCCCGTGCATTTGTCCGAAAAATTCCAACTCTGGGAAGCTTGACGATTCTTCTCGCTCCAGCTTATCATAAGCCTTATCGAGACTAGCAAGGTCTAGCTCTGGATGGTCTAGTTGGTCATAGCTAGCTGGCTTTCTCTCTGCAAAATACAGTTTTGCTGGCTTGGTTAGCTGGTCCAAGGTTTCCTTGGCAAACAGGGTCAAATCCTGTCTTTCTTCTGTCAGGTCTACTTGATGGTCTGAAACCTCAACTTGAGTCGGTCTTGTTACTTCTGTTTGTTCATAGTAGAGTGTGTTTTCTTTGAGTGGGAGAGTGGTCTGCTCTACCTTTTGACGATTGCGTACGGTCGACTTGGCAAGATTTTCTAAAGCATCAGGGATCAAGGCTTGTTCCTTGAGACTATTTGAAATAGCTTCTGAAACCAGTGCCATTAGCTCTCTTTCCTTGGAAATTCGCACTTCTTGTTTGGTTGGATGCACATTGACATCAGCCAGATAAGGGTCGATATGGATGTGAATGACAGCCAGTGGAAAACGGCCCACCATAAGTTTACTACCATAGCCGTCAAGAATAGCACGATTAAGCAAGAAGTTCTTGATATAACGCCCATTTATGAAGAGGCTGATATAGTTGCGATTAGCTCGAGTCAACTCAGGCAAGGACACAAAACCTGTAATTTCAAAGTCTAGATCCAAATTCTCAATGGCTATCATCTTCTTGGCACTCGCCAAACCGTAAATCCCTGCGATGGCTTGGCGCAGCTGACCAGTTCCTGCTGTCCGTGTCATTTCCTTGCCGTCACTGATTAAACTAAAAGAAATCTCAGGATGAGCCAATCCCAGACGGTTGACAATATCAATGATATGAGACAACTCCGCTTGCTGGCTCTTCATATATTTGAGACGGGCTGGCGTGTTGAAAAAGAGGTCCTCTACACAAACCTTGGTCCCCACAGGGCTAGTCGCTGGGATGACTTCCTCAACTTCACCCCCACGCGCGACTAACTTAGTCCCATGACTCGCACCATCCACCGCTGTCAAAAGAGTCAAGACACTGACAGAAGCGATAGAGGGCAGGGCTTCACCTCGAAAGCCGAGCGTCCGAATCCGAAAGAGGTCTGCTTGATTTTTTATCTTACTGGTCGCATGGCGACGCAGGGCCAATTCCACCTCATCGTGGGAAATTCCATGGCCATTATCTGTGATTTGAATCTTCTTAAGACCTGATTCCTCAATCTCAATGATAATCTGACTTGAGCCCGCGTCAATGGCATTTTCTACCAACTCTTTCACCACACTGGCAGGACGTTCAATAACCTCTCCTGCTGCGATCTGGTTTGCCAGCACCTCTGGCAATTCAATAATTTGAGACATCTTTCAGCCCCTTTCTGTATCTATTTTCCTAGAAATTGATTAGTGCTATTATACCATATTTCAGATACTATCAGAAAAAGCAAATACCACATAGACTCCAAATCTCTCCACATAGACAAAAGCTCTTGCCAGAGGTCGTAAAATAGTGTTTAATAAAGGTGTACAAGAAGTGATCACAATTTTGTATAACTGAAAAGGAGGGAAATTTATGAAAGTAGAACTACAGATTAAGGAGACGTACAAGGAAGAAAAGCTGATTGTCCAAGCACCTAAATCAACCGAAAAAGTCCAGAAAGTCATCGAGTTCGCAGAAAATCTTGACCAAAAAGAAACAATCAAAGGAAAGATTGAAGATCAGGTCTATCTAGTTGAAATTGGCAAGATTCAGCGCTTCTATATAGAAAATCGAAAGGTTCTAGCAGAAACTGCATCTCAGACCTACAGCATTGATTTACGACTCTATCAGGTTCTTGAAATGCTGCCGACCACTTTTATCCAAATTTCCCAATCAGAAATCGTTAATATTGACGCTATCTCTCATCTCAAACTAACCCCCAACGGCCTGGTTGAAATTTTCTTAAAAAACGAAAGCTTCACCTACTCTTCACGCCGTTACCTAAAAACCATCAAGGAGAAATTAGAACTATGAAAAAACAAATCTTTCACGATGCAGCCGCTGGTGTACTCATCGGCCTCATCCTCTCTATCCTCTTTTCACTCATTTATGCACCAAATACCTATGCCCCACTGAGCCCCGAGTCTCTCATCGGCCAAGTGATGGTGCAACATCAAGTTCACGGTGCTCTGGTCTTGCTCTACTGTATGATCATCTGGTCAGCTATCGGCGTTCTCTTTAGCTTTGGCAGTCGCTTATTCAGCCGTGACTGGAGCTTGCTCCGTGCCACACTTTCCCATTTCTTCCTCATGCTGGCTGGCTTTGTTCCACTAGCAACTCTGGCTGGTTGGTTCCCCTTCCACTGGACCTTCTATCTCCAGCTCATTCCAGAGTTTGCGATTGTCTACCTCATCATCTGGGCTATCCTCTATAAAAGAGAAGCTAAAAAAGTGAACCACATCAATCAACTTTTGGCCCATAAAAAGTAATAGAGAAAAACCCACTCACAAATGCATGAGTGGGATTCTTTTTATAATTTTTGTTTGAACTCAACTAAGACATTCATAGCCTGCATAGGTGTCATGTTGTACACATCCAGTTTAGCCAATTCTGCTAAGATAGGATGTTCTGCTGGCGTATCAAAGAGAGAAATCTGTTCCGTGACGGCGCTAGTTTGCCTCATCGGAGCTGGGCTTTCTTGTCCCTGACTCTCCAGTTGTGTTAAAATCTTGTCCGCTCTTGCTAAAAGGTCGGCTGGTAAACCAGCGATCTTAGCAACATGGATACCGTAGGATTTGTCAGCTGGTCCTGGTTCAATCTTGTGAAGGAAGGTAACCTGCCCATCCTGCTCTAAGGTTGCCACGTGGACATTGACCAAATGTTCCAAATTGGACTCCAGACTAGTCAACTCATGGTAGTGGGTCGCAAAGAGGGTCTTGGCTCCGATATGCTCATGGATGTATTCGATGATGGACTGAGCAAGAGCCATCCCATCATAAGTCGCAGTTCCTCGTCCCAATTCATCGAAGAGAATGAGTGAGTCCTTGGTCGCATGCGAAATGGCATTGTTGGCCTCCATCATCTCTACCATGAAGGTTGATTGACCTGAAACCAAATCATCCGCTGCTCCAATGCGGGTAAAGATAGCATCGAAAATCGGCAAATAGGCACTTTCTGCTGGCACGTAAGAGCCCATCTGGGCCATAACCGCCGTCATGGCTAGTTGGCGCATGTAGGTAGACTTCCCGCTCATGTTGGGCCCTGTAATCAATTGAATGCTGGTATCTTCTGACATCTGGATACTGTTTGGAATGTAGGTCTGCGCTCCCATAACCTTTTCGACGACCGCATGGCGTCCTTTCTGGATAGCGATTTGGGAATCCTCTCCAAACTCAGGTCGAATCAAATGCTGGGTTTCAGCCACAACCGCTAAACTCTGCAAGACATCAACCGTCGCAATTCCTTGGGCTAAAGCCTGTAAACGCTGGATGTACTTGCCGACTTCCTCACGGATACGCATAAAGATTTCGTACTCTAGGTTGGCTGACTTCTCACGCGCCTCCAGCATATCTCCCTCGATACGAGCTAATTCCTCGGTACCAAAGCGTTCCGAGTTTTTCAACGTCGCCTTGCGGAAAAAGTGGGCAGGTACATTCCCCAGTTGCGAATTGGTCACATGGAAATAGTAACCATCTTTTTTATTGTAGTCGATCTTGAGCGTACTGATGCCAGAGTTTTCTCGCTCCTTAGCCTCAATCTCTGCAATCCAGCTGGTCCCTTCTCTGAGCACTCGGCGGTATTTATCCAAGGTTTCATCAAAGCCAGTTCGGATAATGCCACCTTCCGTAATCACGTGAGGAGCTTCAGGAGCAATAGCTGCGCTAATCAAGCTCTCCAACTCAGGAATGGCATCCAACTGTGCGATAAGATAGCCTAGAGCAGGCTGCTCCATGCCTTCTAAAATCGCACGAATCCGTGGTACACTGGATAAGGTGGTCGCCAACTGCAAGAGATCCTTGGGATTGGTTTTGCCAAAAGAAACCCGACTAGCCAAACGTTCGATGTCATAAACACCCTTGAGACTGTCTGTCAAATCGCTACGCTCAAAGAAGTGGTCAAGAAAGACCTGCACCACGTCTTGACGTTGGACGATTCGCTCCTTATCAATCAAAGGACGATGGATCCAAGAACGCAAGAGTCGCATCCCCATAGCTGTTTTGGTTTCATCCAAAAGCCAGAAAAGACTGCCTTGCTTCTTACCTGAACGGGCATTCTCAACCAAATCCAGACTAGCCTTGGTCGCATAGTCCATCTGTAAGAAATCTTTGATTTCATAGCGGATAACTGGTTTGAGGTGGTTCAATTCCCGCATCTGGGTCCGGTGAACATACTGGAGGAGCTTACTAGCTGCCGCTTGCTCCACAGCTGCCAGTCGTGGATCCAGTAAATGAATATCCTCAAAGCCTTCCTTCTCATAAGAAAGCACAAGATTCATCTGACGGCTGAGAATTTGTTCTTCTTCCTCAGACAAGTCATAACCCAGCACCACTTCTCGAGCCTTGAGGTTACGGATTTCACCACAAACTAGCGTGAAATCCAATAAACCTGTTACATAAAAATCACCTGTCACTAGATCCATATAAGCTAAGCCAAATTGATTGCCATCACGATCTAAGGCAACCAAGAAATTATTCTGACTATCCGGCTTACTGCTATCAACGACCGTTCCAGGTGTGATGACCTGGACCACCTCTCGCTTGACAACACCAACCGCTTGTTTGGGATCTTCCATCTGCTCGGCTATGGCTACCTTATAGCCCTGCTCAATCAGAACATCGATATACTGCTGAGCAGAATGATAGGGGACACCCGCCATGGGTATCGGATTTTCTGCATTTTTATTCCGACTTGTTAAGGAAATTTCTAAAATCTGTGCTGCATTAATTGCATCTTCATAGAACAACTCGTAAAAATCACCCATTCGAAAAAGCAAAAAAGCATCTGGGTATTGTTTTTTAATATCCACATACTGTTGCATGCCGGGTGATAGCTTTTCTGTTGCCATTTTCCGTCTCTCCTTGCTAAAAATAAGTCTTGAGAGCAACCCCCAAGACCCTATTTATCTTTCATCAAATCTAGCAAACGATCTTCCATCAGCTTGGCAACGTGCTGGTCTCGACAAATAACCAATAAGGTATTAGCACCAGCAACCGTTCCTAAAATCCATTCATCCTTGTTTGCATCTACAATGTTTGCTAAGACTGCAGCTTCCCCAAGTTTAGTATGAAGTACCAAGGTGAACTCTGCTCTTGCAACTCCTTCTAAATGATGAGACAAAAACTCAACTAAATCAATCTTATCTGTCTCATTTGCTAGTACATAATACACCATATCATTTTTCTTAACCTTGGTCAAGCCGATTTCACGCAAATCACGTGACAAAGTCGTTTGTGTCACATAAACATTACGAGCTTCTAAACGATCTTGAATCTCTTTTTGTGTCCCAAGTTTTTCTTCGGTGATCATCTTTTTAATCAATTGATGCCGTTCTCTTTTTCTCATATTATCCTCTTAAGTGAATATTTATAACAACTTTTACATTTATTTTATAACTATATTATACCAAAAAAACTAGATAATTCAAAAAAATTCTTTTCTTTCTCAAAAAATGTAGTAAATTGTGTTAAAATAGTAAAAAAGCCCAAAAGGAGCCCTTATGAATACAAAAGAATTGATTGCTAGCGAGTTGGCTAGCGTCGTTGATAGCCTGGACCAAGAGGCTATTTTAAATTTACTGGAAACACCTAAAAACTCAGAAATGGGAGACATCGCCTTCCCTGCCTTTTCTCTAGCAAAGGTCGAGCGTAAAGCTCCGCAAATGATTGCAGCAGATATTGCTGAAAAAATCAATAGTCAAGCCTTTGAAAAGGTTGTCGCTACTGGACCTTACGTCAACTTTTTCCTTGATAAAAGTGCTATTTCGGCTCAGGTATTGCAGGATGTTATCACTGAAAAAGAGCACTATGCCGACCAAACCATTGGTAAGCAAGAAAATATCGTTATCGACATGTCTAGTCCCAATATCGCTAAACCATTTTCTATTGGGCACTTGCGCTCAACCGTTATCGGAGATAGCTTATCACATATTTTCCAAAAAATCGGTTATCAAACGGTCAAGGTCAACCACCTAGGAGACTGGGGCAAACAGTTTGGAATGTTGATTGTTGCCTACAAGAAATGGGGAAACGAAGAAGCCGTTAAAGCGCATCCAATCGATGAACTTCTTAAACTCTACGTTCGCATCAATGCTGAAGCTGAAAAAGACCCTAGCTTGGATGAAGAAGCACGCGAATGGTTCCGTAAACTGGAAAATGGAGATGAGGAAGCCCTCGCTCTCTGGCAATGGTTCCGTGATGAAAGTTTGGTGGAATTCAACCGCTTATACAATGAATTGCAAGTCGAATTTGACAGCTACAACGGGGAAGCCTTTTACAATGATAAGATGGATGCTGTTGTAGACATTCTTGCCGAAAAAGGACTTCTTGTTGAGTCAGAAGGAGCCCAAGTTGTCAATCTTGAGAAATATGGAATTGAACATCCAGCCCTTATCAAAAAATCTGATGGTGCAACTCTCTATATCACGCGTGACTTGGCTGCAGCGCTTTACCGTAAAAACGAATACCAATTTGCCAAATCCATCTATGTTGTTGGTCAAGAGCAATCTGCCCACTTCAAACAACTCAAGGCAGTACTACAAGAGATGGGCTATGATTGGAGCCAAGACATTATCCATGTTCCGTTTGGATTGGTAACAAAAGAAGGAAAAAAACTCTCTACTCGTAAAGGAAATGTCATCTTGCTAGAGCCTACTATTGCAGAGGCTGTTAGTCGTGCCAAGACCCAAATCGAAGCGAAAAATCCTGAGTTAGAAAATAAAGACCAGGTTGCCCACGCTGTTGGAGTTGGGGCTATCAAGTTCTATGATCTTAAGACCGACCGTACAAATGGATACGACTTCGACCTTGAAGCTATGGTATCCTTTGAAGGAGAAACTGGACCTTACGTTCAATACGCCTACGCTCGTATCCAATCTATCTTGCGCAAAGCCGATTTCAAACCAGATACAGCTGGCAACTACAGCCTGAATGATGCTGAAAGCTGGGAAATCATTAAACTACTCCAAGACTTCCCACGTATTATCAATCGTGCAGCAGATAATTTTGAACCTTCTATCATTGCGAAATTTGCGATTAGTCTGGCTCAAGCATTTAACAAATATTATGCACATACACGTATCCTAGATGAAAGTCCTGAGCGCGACAGTCGTCTGGCCCTCAGCTACGCAACCGCAGTCGTCCTCAAAGAAGCTCTTCGTTTGCTCGGGGTAGAAGCGCCAGAGAAGATGTGATTCAGTACTAACAATTGGAACTAAAGTTCCTAATTATTAGACGCTAGCCGCTATATGCGGACTAGCTAACTGCTTCACTAGTCATGGCCCCTAAATATAATCGATTTAGAGCCCATGACGTCGTAACTATGGTGATTTGACTTGGCGCTTCACTAACTTGTCAAACCAAATAACAGCGATTTAGTTGGGTTTAGGTTCTAATCTTTAAATTACTTGAAAGCAATCTGAAAGATTGAGGCAAATAGCATTTATATTTTGTTCGGCATTGTAGCATTTCAATGAAACAATTTATTCACTTTTACTATTTATCACACTGGGAGATTCCTTATGAGCCAATATGCTTATATTCTCGTTGTACTTAGCTTGGTTTTCCTTTTTCTGCTCAATAAGTACGAGAAGGAAAGACTTCAAAGACTCTACCAAGAGCAACTCTTGAAGGACGAGACATTTAGGTCTGACATCAAAGAGAAAATTCACACGACTGAAAATATCAATGATGTCATTGCACATATCAATAAAACTTACCATCTGGGAATGTTGCTCTCAAAAGACGTCACAGATCAATTGAAATAATCAAAATCCGAGAAGCTTTCTTCTCGGATTTTTTAGGCTTACCATATTTTCCTTGGAGAAATTTCATTAACGCATGTAAAGTTTTCTGTAATTTTCTATATTTTTTCAAACTGGCCTTGCATTTCTTTTAAGTTTTTTTGTAGAATAGTAGCTATCTATTCAGATTATTCTGAAAATTCAAAAATAGGAGCGTTTATTATGTCACAAGTTACGTTATCAAACCAGTCAACCTGGGCAAGCAAACTTAAGGCAATGGGACCAGGAATCCTAATGGCTTCTGCCGCCGTTGGAGGCTCTCACATTGTATCCTCTACTCAAGCTGGTGGTTCTTATGGTTGGTCTCTACTCCTCTTGGTTATCTTGGCCCATGTCTTTAAATATCCATTTTTCCGTTTTGGTGCCGAATATACTGCTGACACTGGTAAAACCTTGGTCGAAGGCTACGCCGAAAAAGGGAAACTCTATCTCTGGATTTTCTTTGTCCTCAATGTCTTCTCTGCCATGGTCAACACAGCTGGAGTCGCTATCCTTTGCTCTGCCATCATCGCTAGCGCCTTCCCAATGATCGGTCTCAGCATCACTCAATGGTCCCTTATCCTTGTTGCAGTCATTTGGGCCATGCTACTCTTTGGTGGCTACAAACTATTGGATGGTATGACAAAATGGATCATGTCCGCTTTGACCATTGCAACTGTTCTTGCAGTTATTATTGCGGCAATTAAGCATCCAGAATACAGCTCTGATTTTGTCGAAAAGACACCCTGGCAAATGGCGGCCCTCCCTTTTATCGTTTCCCTCTTAGGATGGATGCCTGCCCCTATTGAAATCTCGGCCATCAATTCACTCTGGTCTGCTGAAAAGAAAAAGACCGTCAACTTTAATACAGCGGACGCACTTTTTGACTTTAACGTTGGTTACATTGGAACTGCTATCCTAGCCGTATTCTTCGTGGCACTAGGAGCACTTATTCAGTATCCTACAGGACAGGCAGTTGAAGCCGCTTCAGCTAAGTACATTTCTCAATTTGTTGGTATGTATGCCTCTGTTCTTGGAGAATGGTCCCGTTATTTGATCACCTTTATCGCCTTTCTTTGTATCTTTGGAACAGTTATTACTGTTATCGATGGTTACTCTCGAGTCAATCAGGAATCGCTGCGACTCTTGATTCGTCAAAAAGAGGATTCTCGCAAATCTTTGAACATCTGGATGACCATTACCGCTATCATTGGTATCGTAATTATTAAATTCTTTGCTGGTCAAGTTTCTACCATGCTTCGCTTTGCCATGATCGGTTCTTTCCTGACAACACCATTCTTCGCTCTTTTGAACTATGTATTGGTGACACGTGAGAATAAAAATCTTCCTTCTTGGCTAAAACTCCTCGCTATCGCAGGATTGATTTTCCTCTTTGGCTTTGCTATTTTCTTTATCTATGCACTTGCCATCGGAAAAGCAGGATAGTTTATAAAATGGCACCCTTACGGGGTGCTTTTTGTATACGCGAAAAGCAGTTGAAAATCTCAACTGCCCTTCAGTACTACTTTATTTTTCTGTTTCTAACTCATACAAATCTGCAATGATCGCTGCGACCTTTTTAATATCTCCCAGCATCCCACGCATTTCAAAGTCTGCTAGGACCGGGAAGCCAAAGCGCTGGCTATACTGCTTGGCTGTCAGACAGTATTGATTGTTAAAATTGCGATTACCAGATCCCACCACCCCAAAACACTTACTGGCATTGTCTCCATAGGCGATAAAATCACCCACTGGAGTCGTTAGGATCTCAACATCGCCGTTATCGACACCATTTCCACCTTCTAGATAGGTTGGTAAAAAGGCGACATAGGGGTGATCCATCTCAAAGAAATCTTTCCCTTCCTTGACCAAATCCTTGATATGGATCTTTTGGACCTCAATCCCTTCGTGCTGGGACAAGAGATAGTCCTTGAGTCGGGTTACAAAACTCTCTGTATTCCCGCTCAAACTGATATAAACTAAGGATATTTTTTTCATATTGACCTCGATTTTTATTTTTGGATATTAAAAGAACTACCAAGATTGTAACTTGATAGTTCTCTTTTGTCAATACTTAGGCAACTTCCTCTGCTTCGGCTTCCTCAGCCAAATCTTTTTGCTGGCGCCACATCTTGTAAAAGACTAAGGCTAAAAAGAGGACATTGATAATCATGAACAAAATAACAGTTCCTTTTGCTAATGCGCCTATTCCTAAGCCTAGGGTATCATCTTTGATCAATTGAATTGCATCTTGAATGTTCACAAAAGAATAGACCAAACCAACAATCGCTAGCAAAAGATAGCCAAGATAAGCATAGTTTGCAAATTGGACGTTTTTACGAACTAAGAACACAAAGGCTACCACAACTAAAATAGCAGATAAAACAATCAAAACTACATTAAAAATTGAGTGCGATGCCGCTGTTACTTGGTAGGTATAGTTAACCGTGTCTTCTATTTGCTGAGCAGTAAGGGACCCACTATTAGATAGGCTCGCACGAAGAACTTCCTTGCTAGGGACTGGGCCCAAGATGCCAAATAATGACGAAGCAGAAATGAGTGCTGATAGGACTAACAAAATCCAGAGATAAATTGGTTTCTTTTTCATATTATCCTCCTATAAAACCTTTTGGACATTATAGCATTTTTTGTACAGGAATACAACTTTTACAAGCTGGTTTCAACTTGTTTCCGATAAGCTTTCGGTGATTTTCCGCACAATTTACGGAAAACCTTATAGAAATATCCAACATTACTATAGCCAACTGCATAGCAAATATCTTCGATGCTATCACTGGTCGAAAGTAAGAGTTGCTGTGCTGCCTTAATTCGCTGTTTATTGAGCAATTCCGCAAAGGTTGAGTTGGTTTCCCTCTTGATCAGCTGACCGAGATAGACAGGATTGATAAAGAGATCCTTGCTAATATCCTTAAGTGAGAGCTCTTTCTGATAATCACGCCCAATCACTTCCAGAACGCTCACCACATTTTCATTCATGCGGTACTGGCCAAAGAACTTGGTCAAGGTTTCTTTGATATAGGCAACCAATTCTTCAAAGGTGTTAATGGCATGAATAGCTTTTACAATCTCGGTCATATCATCTGCTTTTAGGTGTTCAAACAAATGAAAGACATCCATGACAAACTGGGTGAAGAGCTGCTTCGTGATAGCCACGCGCGGGGTATTCTCCAAGACGACCTTCTCTAGCAAGGTTAATTCTTCGATGATTTGATTGATATTCCCTTGGATAATCACCCGATAAATCGGCTCATAATAAGCAAACAAACTCTCGGATTTTTCTAGATTGACTGAACCGTAGAAAAGGGCTTTTTCAGCGTTGATCTTCCAATTCTCAAAGGACTGCTGGTAGGGTGCTTCAAATGGTGTCACAACGATGCCATCTAGTGGCTGATCAGAGATGAAAATCTGCCAATCTTGTCCCAAAACATAGTAAGGAATGGTAAAAGAGCCCCGCTTTTCCTTGGATAGACCAATCCACCAGCTGTCTTTACCTGACAGGTAGTTCGTAAATCCTGTCTCATCCAATTCTTGACTGAGGGTCTGACTTTGTTCCACCTTTTCCTGAAGCTGCTGCGCAATCTTTTCTAATAAATTGCCCAACTCCACCTTGTCTACTGGCTTGACCAGATAATCCACGACACTAAGGTTCATGGCTTTTTTAACGTACTCAAACTCCTGATAACCAGACAGCAAGATATAATAGGTATCTGGAAGTAGCTCTTTCATTTCCCTAATCATCTCAAGTCCGGTCTTATCTGGCATGTTGACATCGGAAATGACCACATCTACTGGATTTCCCTTGACGTAGTCCAAAGCATCATCTGCGTGATTAGCTGTTGCGACGACTTGCATATCCCATTTTTCAAAGGGGATTAATCGCTTGAGCCCCTCTGTCACCATGTACTCATCGTCTACTAATAAAACTTTATACATTTCTACCCTTTCTATTCATCCTGGATAGTGATATGGTAACGAACCCCCTCTTGCTCAGCTGACTCTACACTGATTTGGTAGCGATCCCCAAAGTAGAGAACAAAGCGTTCGTGTACATTTACTATTCCAATTGATTGCCGCTCCCCACTGTAGCTTGCTTCGTGCTCAAAACTTCTCTGAGCTAATTTCTCTTGCAAGGCAGCTAATTTTTCAGCAGACATGCCACGACCATTGTCTACCACTAAGATTTCAACAAATCCCTCACCCTTCAAGACCTTGATGCTGATGACATTGTCTGTTCGGCGGTGGTCAATACCGTGGGCAAAGTAGTTTTCGACCAATGGTTGGAGCGTAAACTTGGGAATCTTCATATTTTCTAATTCTGGCGCGATCTTAAAACCATAAGCTACTGACTTTGGATAGCGAACCATACAGAGATAACTGTATTTACGACAAAATTCTAGTTCTTGTTGCAAGGTCGTTTCACGCTCATCGGAAATATTGTTACGCAACAAGCTACTAAATTCATAGATAATATCCGCCAGCTCATCTTGGCTTTCCATCACCGCATACATGCGAAGAAATTCCAATGTATTATACATAAAATGCGGATTGATCTGAGCTTGCAAGGCTCGCATATTGGCATCTTTTTGGCTAAGTTCCAACTGATAAATATCGTGGATATTTTTTTCCAGTCGATCTAACATATCATTGGTTGTTTCTGAGATAAGGAGCAATTCCTGATCTTTCTCAGAGGTATCGATGCGAAGTCCCTCTTCTCCTTGAGCAATAACCTGAATAGACTCGACCAAGTCCACCACCTGCTTTTGATATTTTGAAAAGGTCTGTCTCAGAGTGATATACAAAATGATGATAAAGAGAATACTTAGTCCAATAATGACAGCAGAACTAGTCAACGTTCCCTTAAGAACAAAATCCTTAGGAACGGCTACACGAACTTGATAGCCATGAGAGGTGACTCCTACAAGCCAGTTCTCCCGCTCTGCTGACACCTTCTCCCCAAGCTGAAACATCTCCATATCAAAAGGCGAAGTCACCGTCACGGCCATTGGTGTGTTGCCTCGGGTATTGTCAATAGCTCCACGTAAGACATCTGGGGATAAAGAGATGTAGATCACTCCTAAATCCTGGTCAGAAACGGGATCGGATACAGGAATGGCAAAACTATTAGGAGCTGGTTTGAAATTTTCTGCTGGAATTTTCTCTCCACTTCGTTTCCCTCTAGTTGAAACAAAAACTTCTTTGTAATCTTGGAGGACAATTGCCACCCCTGTCACAAAATCATTACGAACATAGAGATCGTCGATATTTTCATACAAGGATACCGAGATATAAGGAGAAGCCTTGCGCTCTAATTGCCAATAAAAATAGTCTGGCGTACTGAGACTAAAGTACTTGTAAATCCCTTCGATACGAGCCTGATTTTCAACCAAAGTCTGGGCAAGCCGAGTCGACTCTCTATGGTAATATTCAATCTCACTTACTGTCCGAGTCGTCACGCGTTGAGCTACTCGCTGAGCTTCTTTCTCGCGCGAATCCCAGTCAGCATAGGAAATCATCACCGCAAAACTAGCAATGATGATGATCATAACGAGGCTATAAATCCGTAAAAGAGAGTGAAGCCAAAATTGCTTCATTCTATTTTGTCGCCAATTTTTCATGGATACTTTCATAAATAGGTTCTAACATATCACTGATAAAGAAATGCCACACACCAATTCCTACAAAAAAGAGGAGAGCAGGCATATAGTAACCAACTCCTACAAGCAAGCCTGTGCCAATCAGAACCTTGGCGATTGCTGGCAAGCTCATGAAAATTCCAATAAGAGACAATTTCACGGTATTTCGGTAGGATAAATCAAAATATACCTGAAGTTTCAAGGAAACAGTATAGGCTAGAAAGACAAGGGCAACTACAAGAACATTAAGAAAGGTTGCCAAGAGATGAAAAATAGTCTGATGGGGCAATTGAACCAAAAGATACAGACCATAAACTAATACTAAATCTACAAATACAAAACTATAGAAAGCGAGGTTGCTCTTGACAAAGTTACTCTTATAGAGTTCCCAAGCTTCTTTCAAATGATAAGCTCTATAAGTATAACCGTGCTCAGCATATAAACTCATAAGGGTTGCACTAGCTGGTGCCAAACCAAAGACCACACCTCCTGCTAGTGTGAATAACCAGAAAAAAGCCGTCACAATCATTCCTAAAAAGAAACGATTAAAGACGAATTCTAGAAATTTTCCCATGATATCCTCCTTCAAACAACTGTGTAACTATTATATCATATTTCAAACGTTTTCAAAAATATAGAGTGTCCATTTACAATCTTCTAAAAGCGTGATACAATTGATTTTGTTAGTTTATATCAAGGAGAAACTCATGAAGAAAAATATCTTAACCACCCTCTTAGCTGTCGTCCTCTATTTCCTCTGTCTAGGGATTGGAGTAGTACTTGGACACCTGGTTGACTCAACGGGCAATATGTTCTATGCTCCGGCTTTTTCAGCCCTTGTTGGGGGGAGCGTCTACATGTTTCTTCTGGTAAAAGTTCCTCGTTTTGGTGCCATTTCCACTCTAGGGCTCTTTATGGCTCTCTTCTTCCTAGCTAGTAAACACGGCGCTGGAGCCTTTCTACCAGCTATCGCCTGCGGTCTTGCAGCAGATGCCACCGCTCGCCTCGGTCACTATCAGGATAAGATTAAAAATCTTTTCTCCTTCCTAGTCTTTGCTTTTAGCACAAGTGGTCCTATCCTCCTCATGTGGATCAATCCAGCATCCTACGAGGCAGCTCTCCTCACTCGTGGAAAATCTCAGGAATACATTGACCGTATCATGGTCGCTCCAGAGCTAGACAAAATTTTTCTCTTTGTCGCAAGCATTCTCCTTTGTGCCTTGATTGGTGCTTTGCTTGGGCAACTCATTAGTAAAAAGTTTACACACAAAATCTAATCACTAAAAAAGAGCCCTTCGGCTCTTTTTATTTATGACTTAATTTCTTGGTCAAGAAATCTCCCAAGAACTGGATTGTAAAGATAATCAAGATGATAATGATGGTCGCTAAGATGGTCACATCGTGATTGTAACGGTTGAACCCATAGGCAATGGCTACATTACCGATACCACCCGCACCAACTGCTCCCGCCATAGCTGTTTCACCAACAAGGGAAATCAAGGTCACAGTCGTCACACGAATCAAATCTGGAAGACCTTCGGATAGGTATACCCCAACGATATCCCAGAAAGTCGCTCCACTAGCTTGAGCCGCTTCAATCACACCACCATCCAACTCAGCCAAGACGACCTGCACCTGACGTGCAAAGAAGGCAAATACCGCAAAAGAGAGTGGGACAAGGGCTGCATTTGGCCCGATACTAGTCTTGACAATCAAGTGAGAAAGTGGTGACATAATTGCCAAGAGGATGATGAAGGGAACCGCACGGAAAATAGAGGTAATCTTGTCTAAAATCCAGAAGATAACCTTATTTTCCAAAACACCGCCTGGCGCTGTCAAGACAAGGAAAAGACCTGCCACCAGTCCCAAGAATCCTCCGATAATGAAGGAAAGAACTGTCATATAAAGAGTAAGGTAAATAGCTGTTCCCCAGCCTGCCTGACCAGACCAGCCCATCTTATAGACATTTGGTAAGTAAGTTTGAATCAAGTCTGTCATTTTACTGTCCTCCCTTCAGTACTTTTAACTGGACACCCGCTTGACGGATAGCCTCTTGAGCGCCTGCTAGCGCTTCTTTTTCACCAGACAGCACCACAACCAATTCTCCAACAGGAGTGCCATCGAGAATTTCGATATTTCCATAGAGAATATTAGCTGTTACTTGGTAATGTTTATACAATTCATTCAAAAGGGGTTCGTCTGTCGAAGCCCCTGCATACTTGAGTTGCACCAAAAGGCTATTCGCAGACAAATGCTCCACAATTTCTTGCTTCTCAATCTTGACCATAGCTTCGTCAATACCTGTGGCAGTTGAGATGAAGTCTTGAGTCAAAGGTTGTTTAGGGTCTGAGAAGATTTCAAGGACACTGCCTTCTTCAATCAAACGACCATCCTGCATGACTGCTACACGATTAGCAATGTCTTTGACAATCTGCATTTCGTGTGTAATCAGGACAACGGTCAAGCCTAATTTTTGGTTCAAATCTTGCAACAAGGCCAAAATCTGCTTGGTTGTCTTAGGGTCAAGTGCAGAGGTTGACTCATCTGAAATCAAGATTTTTGGATCATTTGCCAAGGCACGCGCAATGGCCACACGCTGTTTTTGCCCTCCTGATAGTTGTGAAGGATAGTTTTCAGCACGATCCGCCAAGCCAACCAAGTCTAACAACTTAGCTACTTTTGCTTTCTTTTCTTCCTTGCTGAGTCCAGAGTGTTTAAGGGCAAAGGCTACATTTTCCTCTGCTGTTTTTTGACTCATGAGGTTGAAATGCTGGAAAATCATCCCGATATCTTGACGTTTGCGACGCAACTGCTCTGCCGTCAAGGTCACCTTGCCGTCAAAAATCACATCGTCGTCAATGGTAATTTTCCCTGCGGATGGTTTTTGCAGGAGGTTAATCACCCGGACTAGAGTGGATTTTCCTGCTCCAGAATATCCTACGATACCGTAGATATCCCCTTCTTGGATGTGAATGGTCACATCCTTGACCGCTGTGATGGTTCTCTTCTTTTGGTGAAAGGTCACATCGATCTGATCTAACTTGATAATATCTCTACTCATAGCTTCTAATCAGCTCCTCTACTAATTCAATATGGGTGTAGTAATCGGCGATCCGCACGTTTTCATCTCCACCGTGGTCTCGGCTATTGGCATTGCCTAAACCGAAGGCTACCATAGGTACCTCTAAGGCGTCAAAGACCGTATGCATAGGTCCTGTCCCCGCTGTAGTCGGTAAGACCGATACGCCCTGCGGATAGAATTTCTTGGCCAACTCGATGACATTGAGAATGGCTGGCGCACTCATATCGCTTCGATAACTCATCTCTCCCAAGGTATAATATAATTCTACCTTATCAAAACCATTTTTGTCTAGCTGTTTCCGAATTTTTTCCAGAACATCATGTGGTTCTAAGCCAGGAACCAGACGAACTTCTAGCTTGGCATTAGCTTCTGCTGGCAAAATAGTCTTAACACCCTGACCTTGATAACCTGACTGGATTCCCTCTATATTGAGTGCAGGTTCAAAAAAGAATCGTTTTAGAAAGGCAGCGCGCTCCTCTTGTAAGAGAGGCAATTCCAAGCCGTAAATGCGACTGATTTCCCCAGGATTGCCTTGTGCATAGGTATCCACCAAGGCTAACTCTCGTTCATTCGGCTCTTGGACATTCTCGTACAAGCCTTCTACTAAGATACGTCCATCTGCTGCACGTAGGCTACTTAGAGCCTGGATAAGATACCATGGAGCTGACTCCACGACACCACCATAACTCGAGTGGATATCCACATCCGCACTTTTCACCTTGGCATCAAAGGTCACGATTCCCTTGTTTCCGCCAGAGATTTCCAGCTGTTCCAAGGCGTTCTTGGTTCCTTGTTCCCAGACTAGTAAGTCCGCCCCACGAAGTTTGTCTGCGTGTTTCTCTAAATACTTATCTAGATCCATAGAAGCAGACTCCTCTGCTCCTTCCATGATAAAGCTGATATTGACAGGCAGATCATCATGGTGCTGCATATACTTTCTCAGAGCACTCAAACGAGACGTGATGTGGCCTTTGTCATCGTCAACCCCACGCCCATACATAAAGCCATTTCGCACAGAAAGGGTAAAAGGATCCTCTGTCCACACCTGGTCGCCATCCGCTGGCACGGTGTCGTAGTGGTTATAGAAAATCAAGGTCTTGGCATCCGGACGCGAACTCTTGAAATGTGCCATGACAAAGGGCGCCGTGTAAGTCTCATCAATCTCCACTTCAGCCCCTACTCGCTTGAAAATCTCACCCAGATAGTTTGCGACTTCCTTGAGTCCAACCTGCTGGGCAAAGACTGATTTCTTGGAAATTAAGGTGCGCAAGACTTCAAAATAATGTTGGGCCACATGATCCTTCTCAAATTTTTCAATCTGCTCTTGTTCGCTAGGAAAAACCATTTTCTCTCTCTTTCTACTACGTACTTGTGTCTTCAGAACGACCACAAGTGCCTCTTTAAAATCAACTCTCTATACAAAAGCAAGAGGTGGAAACTCTCTCCCACCTCCCTGTGTCTTATTACCAAACTGGTTGGTCCAAACCGTCTGATGTTTCTTCGATAACTTTTTTCACTTCATCAGTGTGGTAAGCTGCGATAATTTTCTTGATGGCATCAGCCTTAGGTGATGATTCCCAATCTTTTTTCGCAACAATGATGTTGTACCATTGTTTTGAGTTTTCATCAGCTTGTTCTTTGAAGAGTGCTTTCTTGTAGTCCAATTTTGCTTCTGTAACGAAGGTATTGTTTACAACGGCAGCATCAACTGATGACAATGAACGAGCTGTTTGGCTAGCGTCCAATTCAGTAATCTTCAAGTTCTTTGGATTTTCTGTGATGTTAGCAACTGTTGCAAGGGCAGTTCCAGAAACATCCAATTTGATCAAACCAGCTGATTGAAGCAAGTAAAGCGCACGGCTTTCGTTTGTTGCATCGTTTGGTACGGCGATTTCACCGTTATCTGGGATTTCTTCCACTTTAGTGTACTTGTTTTCTTCCCCATTTTTACCTGAGTAAAGGCGGATTGGTGAGATGTAGGTATCTGCAATCGCTACAAGGTCTTTCCCGTTTTCTTTGTTCCAGTTATTCAAGAAGTTGTAGTGTTGGAAAGCGTTCAAGTCTACTTCGCCATCAGCAGTTGCCTTGTTTGGTTGTGAGTAGTCTGTGAACTCTGTGAATTCCAATTTAATACCATCTTTTTCAACCAATTCTTGGATTTTATCCCAACGCGCTTCTTCAGAACCGCTACGGTTAACTGTTGCAATTTTGACAACTGTTTCGTTGTCTGATTTCTTTTCTGAATTTCCGCAAGCTGCAAGAGACAAACCTGCGACTGTAGCAAGAGCTGCTACACCGAGCCATTTTTTAATTTTCATGATTCTTTCTCCTTTAAAAATAATACCGTAATAGTATCTCATACTTTATTTTAATTAGCAAATTGTTATTAGATAGGCAGACATATAGTTTGAAACTATATACCTGAAAATTGAGAAATCATCCGCCTTTCTCAGACTGGATGATTTCATACGACTATTTAATATCAGCTTCTGCTGGGAGGTAAGTGTCTCCGAAGAACTGTTTAGACAATTTTTCAAGAGTTCCGTCTTTGTAGAGTTCTTGGATACGTTTGTCTACAAATGATTTCAACTCATCTTGACCTTTAGCAAGAAGTGGGTAAACGTAAGGTTGTTGGTCGCTTGGAAGTTCAATGACTTTCAAGTTGTCCAAACCTTGGTTCTTGATAACTGTTTCAACACCAATTTTATCGAAGATCTTGTAGTCAAACTGACCATCGCTCAAACGAGACATGATTTGTTGGAAATCAGCCTTGGTGTAGTTAAGAACCGTTGGATTGTCAGCGTGTTGTTTGTTATAATCTTCTAGCTGTTTAGCTGATGTTGTCCCTTGAACGACCTCAGTAGACTTGCCTCCGATATCATCAAGTGACTTGATGCTGTCGTCGTCTTTCTTCACAACGAGAACGTTAGGGTTTTTAGCAGTTGGAGCTGCATAAAGGTACTTTTCAGCGCGTTCTTTGGTATAACTGATATTGTTCACAGCCATTTGATAACGGTCGCTATCAAGGCCTGCAAAGACACCTGACCACTCTGTCTTTTCAAACTTGACATCGTATTTGTCAGAGTCTTTAAAGATAGCACGGACTACTTCAATCTCATAACCAGTCAACTCGCCATTTTCTTCGTAGTTAAATGGTTTTGGTGAAGCATTGGTTGCAACGATAATTTCTTTCTTACCAGATGCTGCTTCGCTAGTTGCAGTGTCTTTCTTATCTCCACCTGAGCAAGCTGCTAGTACACTTGCGGCAACAAGTCCTAGAGCAGCAAGAGATGAATATTTGACGATTTTTTTCATGTCATTTCCTCCAAAATAGAATACTTTACTATCTTAACAGAAAATATTTTTTTTTGCCATTATATGATATCTATCTCGGTGATAGGTTTTTTTTATGGCTGACTAAAAGACCAGACGTAAGACTGCAATCAAGACTACTCCAAAAAGAACCGTACCCACTAGATTGCGGTAGCGAAAGGCTACCCAAGCCGTTGGAAAGACTGCTAAAAAGTCCAGCCATTTGATTTGAGGAAGGCTGCCAACCTTGCCAGTCACTACGCTTGAAAGGATCAAGGCAAAGATAATGGAAACAGGCAAGAACTTCAAAAACCGCTCAACGATAGCTGGCAACCCCTTGTACTTAACCAAGATGAAGGGAATCATACGGGGAACCCAAGTCACTAGTCCTGAAAAGATAACGGCTAACAAAAGATATTTACTGACCATCTAAGACCACCCCCATGGTACAACCTAGCAAGGTCGCAAACAGGACAGCTAGCGACTGAGACACCACTGTCAAGAGCAAAAAGAAGGACACCGCAACAACGGCTAGGATTCGCAGCAGATTGCGGACAGGGACCCGTCTTTGCATAATCTGAAATTGCGAAGTAAAAATCCCGATAAACATTCCGACAAGGGCAAAGTCCAAGCCAAAGACTTCAGGATTTGGAAGAAGCCCACCTAAAGCTGTCCCCGCAACTGTCCCAATAAACCAGGCTACATAACTATTGAGATTGTTCCCGTGCATCCACATAGGATGGACCTTGTCTGTATGGGCTAATTCTCCCATCAAAACCCCGTAAGTCTCATCTGTCAAGAGACTAGACATACCGATATTTTGCCAGAGACCAGTATGACGGAAATAGGTCGATGCATGCAAGCTCAGCAAAAAGAGGCGCAAGTTGATCAAAAAGACCGTCATGGCAATGGCTGCTACAGGTGCTTGGACCGCAATCAATGCCAACATGGCAAACTGGGCACTCCCAGCATAAACAAAGAGGCTCATCAGGCCCATCTCAACAGGTGTCACATAGGGCGCACCGATAATTCCACAAGCTAGACCGATACTAACATAGCCAAGGGCAGTCGGCATAGCAGCCTGAACACCTTCCCAAAATCCTTTTTCTTTCATCCTTCTCCTCGTATTCTCTCCAATTGAGACTGTTCATCATCACAGCCACAGCACGGACTATTATAACATATTCAAAGAAGAGAAAAAAGTTTCGGATTCGAAACCTATTGCCAGCAAAAAGTGCTGAAGAGGAAGCATCATGGATACATGAGAAATTGATCCACTCGGATAGTATACTTATCGGTTTCTGTGTCTGTAGCATATTTATTTTCTGTCGGATAGACATCGACCCAGAGTTCCCACTGTTGTCCCTTCAACTTGACCTTGTAGCGATAACCGTCATCGTATAGTCCTACCGGATCAGTGGTCATAGACTGGTAATCTGGAAGAGCTTCAATTTCTTTTTTTATAGTCTGGGATAAGTTATCGAGCAATGCTTGCTGCTCAGCTTTTGAGGTAACGGGAAAATAAGCCGCTACTGTTTCCAAACGATGCGACTTTGAAAATGTAAAAGTTGCTCGACCAGTATAGCCCTTCAAAGAAATATTTTCGTAATCATAGAAAAGGCGGCCTGTTTTATAGAAATAAGGGTCTTCTGCACGCCAAGTATCGCGATAGGCCCTTTCCTCTTCTTCCACCACTTGGCTAGCCTCTCCCAATACTTCTTCAAAAGATTTAACAGGCATACCGAAAGAAAGGGATTCAAACAAGACTAGTTGCGTCTTTTTGATATTCTGGCAAGCTGATAAAAGCATGAGTAAAGCTCCAAGAGCAAGCAAACTACTAATTATTTTTGTAATTTTCATATATCTACTATACAAGAAAAGTCTCAGACTGACAAACTTTGGATTTTCCGATTACATTTTGAGATTTGTTCTCTGAATTATGAGGAAACAAAGGACTAATCAAAAATTAGTAACAGACAGTCAAAATAAAAAAGACTGAAAAAACAGTCTTATTTATAATACTTAGCTAGTCAGTTCTTTTGTTTTTATGATTGGCAGAAACTCTAAAACAACAAGGGCAGAATTTGACCAATACCATTGTAGACTATATGCAGTCCAATAGGCCAATAAATGGACTTGGTTACTCTAAATAAGACTGCAAATATGAGACCACCACCCATATATGAGAAAAAGTCTGTCAAAACCCAACCATGATTACTAATGTGCAAGATTCCAAACAAAGCAGCAGATCCAAGCACATCCAGTCCCCATTTCTTCCCTTTTTCCAGAGCGGTCATCACCAATCCACGATAAATTATCTCTTCAAAAATGGGACCTGCAATTACAGGATAGAAAAAATACATCAAAAATGCTGTAGCCCCTGTAAAAGTCGGAATGGCGAGTTGATAAGCAATTTCATTTTTGGTAGGGGGGAAAATAAAAAAGGTTACAAAATTCCAAATAACAAAAGCTAGGAGGGCTAGGAAGGAATAAAAAAGATAGGATCCCTTAAATTTTCTACTATTGATTTTCTGCCATTTCCCTGACCAAACCATAACAATAATAGCAAGCAGAACCACAAGAAAATTCAACATCATATCCGACAAATAATAGGAAAAGTCAGATAGACCCGTAGCAAGGTCGCTGTGTAAAATCAGACGAATCAAGAACTGGTCAGCAATGACAAGTAGAATAGCTATAAACAAGTAGTAGCGTGAGATTATCTTTTTCATCCTATTTTCTCCTATACTATGAAATAAAGACAGTATAACACGAAAACTGCCCTAGTTCAAACTTGGATAACTGAGAAGCTGTTAGACCCTCACAAACTACATCTGACTGCTTGAGTTTTCTCGCAAGACGCAATTCCTTATAAAATTCTCCCAACTCCATTTTTTCAATCATGACCAAACTCCCCTTAAAGATTCCCTTTACTATTCTATTCGTAAAAACTTTTCCTTTTTTATCATAATTATAAAATATTTTAGCAAAAAAGCCAGCTTCAAGCTGACTCTTTATTCCATGGTATCAAAGGCAAGACTTGGTTTGGCATTGAGGTCCAAGTCTGCAAAGTTTTCTTTGTTCCACTCGCTGACACTGGCATAGGCAATCATACCAGCATTATCACCGCAGAGCCGCAGAGGTGGAATAATCACCTTAACATCCTGAATCTCAGCTGCCAAGCGTTCTCTCAGGCCTTGATTGGCCGCAACACCGCCCGCCACGACCAGAGTCTTGACTGGATATTTTTCCAACGCTTTCTTAGTCTTGGTCATGAGAATATCCATGACCGCTGCCTGAAAGCTTGCTGACAGGTCTTGATTAGACAAGACTTCTCCTTTTTGCTCAGCATTGTGGTGAAGATTGATAAAGGCAGACTTCAAACCTGAGAATGAAAACTCCAGATTATCCTCCTTGATCATTGCACGAGGGAAGTCATAAACATCCTGACCTTGATGGGCCAACTCGTCAATCTCGCGACCTGCTGGATAAGTCAAGCCCATGACACGACCGACCTTGTCATAAGCCTCCCCAACTGCATCGTCTCGTGTCTCCCCAACAATCTTGTAATCGCCAGCCTCTGACACATAGACCAACTCGGTGTGTCCTCCGCTGACCAAGAGTGCTAGGAGAGGAAACTCCAAAGTCTCCACGCTCTGGGCTGCCATCAGATGCCCAGCCATATGATTGACTGGAATCAAGGGAATATCATGCGCCCAAGCAAAGGCCTTGGCAGCTGACAAACCAACTAGCAGAGCTCCAACCAAGCCCGGTCCATAGGTAACCGCCACAGCTGTTATGTCCTCTTCGGTAATCCCTGCTTCTGCTAGCGCCTCCTCAATACAGGCTGTAATAACCTCGACATGGTGACGACTGGCCACTTCTGGCACTACACCTCCAAAACGTTTGTGACTCTCAATTTGACTCGCAATGACATTACTCAAAAGCTCAGTCTCATTCTTCAGAACCGCCACACTGGTCTCATCGCAAGATGTCTCAAAAGCTAAAATATATCTATCTTTCATGGATCTCTCTTTTCATGACAATCGCATCTTCTATCGGCGCATGGTAGTAGGCCTTCCGCCGCGCGATTTCTTCAAATTTTTCTTTTTTATAAAATAGCAGAGCTGGCCTGTTCGACTCCCTCACTTCGAGGAAAATTTCTTTGTCGGCAGGCAAAAAGTCAAACAAGGCTGTCGCGATTTTCTGCCCCTGATAGCTAGGCAGTACAGCAATCTGCAAGACTTCTGCTTCAAAGAGATTCTCCTGAACGGCTAGAAAGCCAATAACTTCTGTCCCATCATAAGCCAGAGCATACCAAGTCTGGTCTTGGGACAGGTCTGCTTGGATTTGTTCCAACGTCCAAGGACTGACTGGATAAACATCTGCCATAACAGCATAGATAGCTTGAGCCAAGTCAGGTTGTTGCTGGATTCGTTTAATCTCTATCATAGGCGTTTAATGTAAGACTCGCCAGACTCGGAGTGGTTCTTGAGCCAGTTTTCCTCAGCCTCAACTCGTTTGAGGTAATTTGGCACAAAGTCGTGCAAGGAGTCTGCTTCCTTATCCCAGGCCCAAAGAGCTAGATTAGCTGCATTTGGCAAGGTTTCTTGGTAGCTGGCTTGTGGTAGTTGTTCTTGGATTTGTTCCACAAAGGCTCCAACTTCTCCGACAAAGGTTACCTGTTCAGCATCCTTGACCTGCTCTAGCACTTCCGCAAAGGACAGGTGTGCTTCTGACATGACAGGCTTGACATTTTCATAAAATCCTGCATAAACATTATTGCGACGTGCATCCATGATAGGAACCACCAAACCTTCTTGTTGGCGTGGCACCAGAGCCAATAGACTAGACATCCCAACTAACTCAATGTTCAGGGTATGAGCCAAGGTCTTGGCAGTTGCTACCGCAATTCGTAAACCTGTGTAGCTACCAGGTCCCTCTGCCACCACGATGCGATCCAAATCTTTGGGCGTCAGATCCAGACTCGACATCAAAAAATCGATGGCAGGCATGAGGGTAATACTGTGATTCTTCTTAATATTAATCGTCGTCTCGGCAAGAACCTGCTTGTCCTCTAAAATGGCTAGAGAAAGAGCCTTGCTAGACGTATCAAAAGCTAATACTTTCATAACACATTCCTATCTTTTTGTCTGCTTACTATTATACTACAAAAGCTGACGCATGGGAATTTTCTTTGTTTTGAAACAAAAGATGCCTGACACTTAGGGAAGCAATTCTACACAAAAAATTCAAAAAAGTTGTAGCTTTTTTGAATAGAAAAGTGAACAAGGAAATTGAAAGGTTCTTCGTAAAAAATTTGAATAAGGCATTTATGTTTCAACTCAATTTTCGATACGAAAGAACATCATCATAACAATAAAGATAGCACCTAAAAATAGAAAAATCCATCCCATCTATCAAGACGAGGTGGACTTTCTGTATATCTAGATAAAAAGTTGACTTTAGGCATTTAAACCAAAGTAGAAAACAAGCCAGACAACATAGGTTACAAGGAGGAGAAAAATTGAATAGAGAGTCACAAAAGCAAGCTTCCAAAGGAATTTTGTTTTGCAGTGTTCCAGATGCACAAACAAGGCATTCCCCCCATAGACACAGGCTACAAAGACTATAAACACCAAGAGGCGAACCCCTATCGCAAATTCAAACAAACTAAACATTCTTAATCCTCCTTTTGTATTCCTATTTTCATATAAACTGTTGACAATGTTGGTCTATCAATGTTAAAATGTAATTCAACACTGGCAGGAAAATCAGGTTGAGTCGTTGACTCTTCGGGTTGCGGTGCTATCCCTGAAACTTTGGTTTCTAAAGAACTGGAATTGCGATTGAACAATTCGCCCCCAGTGTTTGACGGCTCTTGACTTCGGTCAGGAGCTTTTTGATGCTTTTAAAGTTGATTCCCTCAGTAAGTTATAGTAAAGTATAAATATAGAGAGGATAACGTAGGGCGACTGGTAACAGAGCGTTCAGTTGGTTATCTTTGTTAAAAGCGTAGATGATTTTTTGATTGGCAAATCTATCTAAATATTGTTGTGCTGACCGTTGCAAAGCATCCGCATACTTATTTAAAGTCCTTACGTCCGCATCTTCAGGGTATTTGTAGCCACCACGCAACCGATAATTTGACTTTACTGACTTGTCAATGTTAAAATATAATTGAACATTAGTAGGAAAATCAGGTTGAGCCTTTGGCTCTTCAGGCTGTGGTGCTGTCCTTGAGGGTTCACCTTCTAAATAACTGGAATTGCGATTGATTAGTTCGCCCCCAATGTTATTAGTAGGCTCTTGGCTTTGGTCAAGAGCTTTTTCTTTTTCGACCTAAAACAGAGACTTTTCAATATTATCCTTGAATTCTCACATATTACTCTTAGACTTTTTGAGAATTTTTTAAACTCAATTTATCTACCCGTCAAAATTTTTATTTTTTAAATCGTTGATGTAATTCTTTTGTTCACCCTGAAAATAAGTCAATAGAGGTTCTTTATTGTCCCTAAGTTGAAGTGTTTCCAAGGCAGAGTAGTAATGACTCTTGTTTGAATCATCTACGACGAATGGAATGATTCCTTCTTTTAGGCATTCTTTATACAATAGCAAGCGTCCCACTCGACCATTACCATCTGCAAACGGATGTATATGTTCAAACCGACCAGGGAAGTAAGTAAGATATTCCAAATCTTTTTATTCTTTTAGGTTCTCATACTCATTCTTAATTGATTCAAGCGGATAAACAATTTCATTTTTTGATATTCTCTCCTCTATATTCTTTAAAGAATAACGATCTTTTTGGGATAACGTACTGTCACGTGTATTTCTTTTTTGTTCCCTATCTAGTAGTTTATATTTTACGTATTTTACTGAAAAATCAACATGAAGATTTAATTCCTGGGCTTTATTTTTAAAGTCTTCTATATTAGTTGAATATTTGAGTAGAAACTCTAAACGATCCTTAATTTCAATTTTTAAATTTATTTTTGGGAATCCCCAAACCCCTTATTAGATTGTTTAATCATTATTTCAACATTTTCGACAATATCATTTTTAATATACTGATATTCTTCTTCTGAAATTTTTTCAAGAAAAGCAATTGTTTCCTTATAATCGTTATATAAATCTTCATCTATATATTTAAGATTATTAGCATGTTCATCTAAAATAGAAATTGCCTTTCTTTTGTTAGCTTCAATGAATCTTTCGTTTCTTGTATAAAGTCCCATTTCATAAAAAAATAGATTAAATAATAAAGTTATTTCAATTGTATCATTCATCTAATAATTCTCCTTGTAACATTTTTCTCCATTTTAACATTGGCTCTTGACTTCGGTCAGGAGCTTTTTGATGCTTTCAAAATTGATTCCCTCAGTAAGTTATAGTAAAATATAGATATTGAGAGGATAACGTAGGGCGACTGGTAACAGAGCGTTCAAAGGTACCAACTTCTGGTACGGGTGTGGGACTGCCTTCAGCTTTGAGCTGTAAAGACCCCTGACTACCATTGGTCCTCTCTTTTTGCTTACTCTTAAATTAAGGGCTTTTCCTTGCCTGTTCGGTAAGCACTCCACTCCATCTTGCCATTTCTACATCGTTATACTTATAGATTGACTTCTTAGCCTCATAGATGATAAAATAGAGTAAAGGTTGAGATTTGGTCTGACTTGGTGACAAGTCTTTCAAAGGTTGTGATTCAATCACTTCAGGTAATGGTGCTGTCCCTTGAGCTTGCTCAGAAAGATCCCTTAATTTTGTCTCAGCCTTTTTGGTTGCTCTCGAGATTTCTCAAGAGCTTTTTCTTTTTTCAAAGATATCATTCTGTCCCAACCATCCACTCCAACGATTAATGAAACTAGAACTGTATTCTTCCTTAAATCTACTATCTCCATAGATTCCCCCTTTAATTATAACACCTAAGCGCTCTCCGAACAAATCCTACCTGTCTTTTTACTCCTTCTTACCCTCCCTACTTTCTCATTTTCCGTCTTTTACTAATTTTTCATTTTGTGGTATAATTGAAATAATTGTAACGAATCAAGGTCAATCTAGACACAAAATGGAATGAAATCAAGCAATATCTACTAAAAGTTTGGAATAAGCTGACCTGTAAATAGAAAGGAACTATATGATTTACAAAGTTTTTTATCAAGAAACAAAAGAACGTAGCCCACGTCGTGAAACAACACGCTCACTTTACCTAGACATCGATGCCAGCTCAGAACTTGAAGGACGTATCGCTGCTCGCCAACTTGTCGAAGAAAACCGCCCAGAGTACAATATCGAATTTATCGAGCTCTTGTCTGACAAATTGCTAGATTACGAAAAAGAAACTGGCGCTTTCGAGATTACGGAGTTCTAATATGGCCTATACTCTTAAACCTGAAGAAGTCGGCGTTTTTGCCATCGGTGGTCTGGGAGAAATCGGGAAAAACACTTACGGAATTGAATACCAAGACGAAATTATCATCGTCGATGCTGGGATTAAATTCCCAGAAGATGACTTGCTGGGTATCGACTACGTTATCCCTGACTACTCTTACATCGTGGACAATATCGACCGCGTCAAGGCCGTTTTGATTACACACGGACACGAGGACCACATCGGTGGGATTCCTTTCCTGCTCAAGCAAGCAAATGTCCCTATCTACGCTGGACCGCTTGCCCTGGCTTTGATCCGTGGAAAACTCGAAGAACACGGTCTCTTGCGCAACGCCAAACTTTACGAAATCAACCACAACACTGAGTTGACCTTTAAAAATCTCAAGGCAACTTTCTTTAGAACGACTCACTCCATTCCAGAGCCTTTGGGGATTGTCATTCATACCCCTCAAGGAAAAATCGTCTGTACGGGTGACTTCAAGTTTGACTTTACTCCAGTTGGGGAACCTGCAGACTTGCACCGGATGGCAGCCCTTGGTGAAGAAGGTGTGCTCTGTCTCCTCTCTGACTCGACAAATGCAGAAGTGCCAACCTTTACCAACTCTGAAAAAGTCGTTGGTCAGTCCATCATGAAGATCATTCAAGGCATTGAAGGACGTATCATCTTTGCATCCTTTGCATCAAATATCTTCCGTCTCCAGCAAGCAACAGATGCCGCTGTTAAGACTGGACGCAAGATTGCGGTCTTTGGTCGTTCTATGGAAAAGGCCATTGTCAACGGGATCGAGCTTGGCTACATCAAAGCTCCTAAGGGAACCTTTATCGAGCCAAATGAAATCAAAGATTATCCTGCAGGCGAGGTTCTGATCCTCTGTACAGGTAGTCAAGGCGAGCCGATGGCAGCCCTCTCTCGTATCGCTAACGGAACCCACCGTCAGGTGCAACTCCAACCCGGCGATACTGTTATCTTCTCTTCTAGCCCAATCCCTGGAAACACGACTAGCGTCAACAAGCTGATTAACATCATTTCTGAAGCTGGTGTCGAAGTCATCCACGGTAAGATTAACAATATCCACACCTCTGGACACGGTGGTCAGCAAGAGCAAAAACTCATGCTCCGTTTGATCAAGCCCAAATACTTCATGCCTGTCCACGGTGAATACCGCATGCAGAAAGTCCATGCTGGACTAGCGGTGGATACGGGTGTCGAGAAGGACAATATCTTTATCATGAGCAATGGTGATGTGCTTGCCCTTACTGCTGACTCAGCTCGTATCGCAGGTCATTTCAATGCCCAAGACATCTATGTTGATGGAAATCGTATCGGTGAAATCGGTGCGGCTGTCCTCAAAGACCGCAGAGATCTATCTGAAGATGGTGTCGTTCTAGCAGTCGCAACTGTTGACTTCAAGTCTAAAATGATCTTGTCTGGTCCAGATATCCTCAGCCGAGGCTTTGTCTACATGAGAGAATCTGGAGACTTGATTCGCCAAAGCCAGCGCATCCTCTTCAATGCTATTCGTATCGCGCTGAAGAACAAAGATGCTAGCGTGCAATCTGTCAATGGTGCCATTGTCAACGCTATTCGTCCTTTCCTCTATGAAAATACAGAACGTGAACCGATTATCATCCCGATGATCCTCACACCAGATGAAGAAGAATAAATCAACAAAACAGCCCCGTCTTCGGAGCTGTTTTTTCTATGCTTTCTTTTGAGATTGAAACTCAATAAAAATCGAAATCAGACTAGAAGGCTAGGCGAAAGCATAACTTGAGTTAGGTGAGCCGAAGCCGACGACGTATCATTTTGATTTTTGAAGAGTTTTAGAAATACTACGATTTTTACCTTCAAGATACACCATCAAAATAGAAATATCTGCTGGGTTTACACCAGAGATACGGCTGGCTTGGCCGATAGTTTCTGGATTGATAAGTTTGAACTTCTGACGAGCTTCTGTCGCGATGGAGTCAATATCATCCCAATCAATATTGGCTGGAATGCGTTTTTCTTCCATGCGTTTCATCTTGGCAACCTGATCCATGGCTTTGGAAATATAGCCTTCGTACTTGATCTCTGTTTCAATCAATTCGATAATCTTGTCATCCAAGTCCTCTGCAGCTGGCCCGATGAAAGCTACCACATCTTTGTAAGAAACTTCTGGACGGCGAAGGAATTCTTTGGCTGTCACCGCATCTGTCAACGGCTTGAAGCCCATCTCCTCAACCTTAGCATTGGTTTCCTTGACTGGCTTGAGTTTGATACTGTCTAGGCGCTTCATCTCATTTTCAAATTGATTTTTCTTGATTTCAAAGCGAGCCCAACGTTCATCATCCACAAGTCCAATCTCGCGTCCCATCTCTGTCAAACGCATATCGGCATTATCATGACGGAGGATGAGGCGGTATTCGGCTCGACTGGTCAAGAGACGGTAGGGTTCAATGGTTCCCTTGGTCACCAAGTCATCAATCATCACCCCAATATAACCGTCGCTGCGCTTCAAAATCAACTCAGGCTTGCCTTGGATTTTCAGAGCCGCATTGATACCCGCGATAATCCCTTGGCCAGCAGCTTCTTCGTAACCTGACGTTCCATTTGTCTGACCAGCTGTGAAAAGTCCTGAGATTTTCTTTGTTTCCAAAGTCGCACGCAACTGGTGTGGCAAGACCATGTCGTACTCAATGGCATAACCAGTTCGCATCATCTCTGCATTTTCTAAACCTTTGATGGAATGAACCAGCTCACGTTGGACATCCTCAGGCAGACTGGTTGAAAGGCCTTGAACATAAACTTCCTCTGTATTGCGCCCTTCTGGCTCAAGGAAAAGTTGGTGGCGTTCCTTGTCCGCAAAGCGCACAATCTTGTCCTCAATTGACGGACAGTAACGAGGTCCCACTCCCTTAACTACACCTGTGAACATAGGCGCACGGTGGAGGTTGTTTTGGATAATCTCATGACTGGTACCATTAGTGTAGGTCAACCAGCATGGCACTTGATCCTTAACATAGTCCTCATCACGTGAGGTATATGAGAAGTGATTAGGTGCTTCGTCTCCTGGCTGAATCTCTGTCACATCGTAGTTGATAGAAGAAGCCTTAACACGTGGAGGTGTCCCCGTCTTGAAACGACCGATTTCGAGGCCCAGTTCCTTAAGGTTATCAGCAAGGTTAATCGAAGCTAGGCTGTGGTTAGGACCTGACGAGTACTTGAGGTCTCCGATGATGATTTCCCCACGGAGGGCAGTCCCTGTCGTCACGATAACAGCCTTGGCAGCATACTCTTGATGGGTCGCTGTACGAACACCAACAACCTTTCCATCTTCGACCAAAATCTCATCAATCATGGTTTGACGAAGGGTCAAATTTTCTTGATTTTCAACTGTCTTGCGCATTTCTTTAGAGTAAAGCTCCTTGTCAGCCTGCGCACGAAGGGCGCGAACGGCTGGCCCCTTCCCTGTGTTGAGCATCTTCATCTGGATGTAAGTCTTATCAATTGTTTTGGCCATCTCGCCACCGAGGGCATCGACTTCACGCACGACAATCCCTTTGGCAGAACCACCGATAGAGGGATTACAAGGCATGAAAGCCAGCATTTCAATGTTGATGGTCGCAAGCAAGACCTTACAGCCCATACGGCTAGCAGCTAGGGATGCTTCCACCCCCGCGTGCCCCGCACCAATTACAATAATATCGTATTCTTCCGTAAAATTATAAGTCATTTCTTAACCTTTCAAAAATTTCTCGCAAATAAGGAACTAACTTCTCCTCCTCTAGAACTTGATCCATAGTAACCCATTTAAAGTGTGTATGCTCTTCAGGATCTAATCTGATAATTGGCTTCTCCCCAACCCACTCTGCTTTATAAACTAAGCGAGTAAAAACCGTATCCTTAGAGGTATCCAGTTGACTATCTTCGTGAAGAAGTTTGAGCGAACTGCTATCTAGCCTAACTCCCGCTTCTTCAATGCATTCTCTAAGAGCTCCATCTCGCGGAAGTTCACCCTTTTCAACCCCGCCACCAGGAATATCCCAGTAAGTTGGATAAACGTTGGGTTCTCCTCTTTTAATTTCCGAACGCTGAATGAGCAAATAATCACCACCACTATGAACAAGTACATGGGCAATAAGCTTAATCACCATGCTTCTCTCCTATTCTTCAAGATGAATGTGTCTTAGTTGACCGTCCCAATCTGGTAGGGCTGTTTTTAAAAAGGCTGGAACTAGCTGGAACTCCTCAAGTTTATCCAAGTCAATCCACTCACAGGGCTGCGTTTTCTCATCTTCCTGCATGGTCAATGGAGCATCTTCAAGCAAGTTCACCAGATAATGAAACTCGATGTTGTGATAGGAAACACCGTCTTGTTCAAAACGATTTTCAACCACAAAAGCTAGATGTCCAGCTTGAGCTCGGACACCTAATTCTTCCCTCACTTCACGAACTACCGCGTCTTCCGTGCTTTCATTAACTTGAATCGCACCGCCAATAGTGTAATACTTGTCCTTGTCTTTGGTGACTAGAAGCTTGCGATTTTGAAGAATCAAGGCTGTCGCCCGAACGCCAAAAACCGTATTTCCTACTTTTGTCCGAAAATCTTGTTGAGTCATTTTTGTCCTTTCCTTTAAACGACACAAAAACAGTCAAAACTCCAAAGAAGTGCAGGACAAAAAAGCCTGCAACATCCATGAGCTTTGACCATCATTTCTATTACTTTTATTATTGTAGCAAATTGAGAAAATTTGTCAATCTAAATGTACTGACAAACTTGTCCATCGCGGTAGGCATTGTCAATCAAACCACCACCGAGACACTCTTCGCCATCGTAAAAGACAACTGCTTGTCCTGGTGTAATGGCGCGCTGCAGTTCTGCAAAGATGATCTCTGCCTTGTCTCCTTTGACATGGACGGTCACCTTAGAGTCAGGCTGACGGTAGCGGAATTTAGCCGTACATTCTAGCGTAAATTCCTCTGGCATGTCACGAGTAAAGTGAACTTGACTGGCTTCTAGGCTGGTTGACATAAGCGAGTCATGGTAGAAACCTTGGCCGACATAGAGGATATTCTTGCTTAGGTCTTTTCCGACAACGAACCAAGGGGCATTGTCACCACCGTGTTGTCCACCGATACCGAGTCCGCCACGCTGACCGATGGTATAATACATAAGGCCTGCATGCTCACCCATATCGCGACCATCCACAGTCATCATACGACCAGGCTGGGCTGGTAGGTAGTTGCTGAGAAAGTTTTTAAAGTTCTTTTCGCCGATAAAGCAAATCCCTGTCGAGTCTTTCTTCTTAGCAGTCGCAAGTCCTGCTTCTTCAGCTAGTCTGCGAACTTCAGGCTTTTCCAAATGCCCCAATGGGAACATGGTTTTTTGGAGTTGTTCTTGAGAAAGTTGGCTGAGGAAATAGGTCTGATCCTTGCCATTGTCCACGCCACGAAACATGTGAACGATGCCATCCTCATCACGCGCCACTCGGGCATAATGCCCAGTCGCTACATAGTCTGCTCCCAAGGTCATGGCATAGTCCAGAAAGGCCTTGAACTTGATTTCCTTGTTGCACATAACATCTGGATTTGGCGTGCGCCCTGCACGGTATTCCGCTAGGAAATACTCAAAGACGCGGTCCCAGTACTCTTTTTCAAAATTGACAGAGTAGTAAGGAATGCCGATCTGGTCTGCTACCGCAGCCACATCCTTGTAATCTTCGGTCGCCGTACAGACGCCGTTTTCATCTGTGTCATCCCAGTTCTTCATGAAGATGCCGATTACATCGTAGCCCTGCTCCTTGAGCAAGAGAGCCGTCACCGACGAATCAACACCACCACTCATCCCCACGACAACACGTGTTTTAGAGTTATCACTCATGGTAAGTCTCCCATCTATTCGTTTATTCATACCCTTCAAAATTCTATTCATTATAACTTTCAATAGAATTTCTTTGAGTATCGTCTTTTCGTTTGCTTTTAGGAGTAAAATGGTCTGGGAGACCATTTTAGCCTATCATCTTAAAATGAAAATATGATAGGCAACGAGTCGCAGGCATAACTTGAGTTCGCTCAATCAGTCTGGGAGACTGATTGAGGTTATAAATCAGACAAGCTCAGCTTGCATCTCATTTCGAGTTAACGACGTAATAAAAGATAAACGAAATGACTAGTTCACGATTGAAGGTCGTGTGTGCTTTAACGATTGAAGGTCGCTTGAGCAGTATTCATTATAACACGCTTGGTTGGAGAAGACAAGAAAGAGGCTGATAAATCATCTCAACCTCTCTTTCTTACTTTGCAAACGAATCAATTTTCCCCTTTAAGTTCTTTCTTCGCTTGTTTTATCTGGTATTTCACTTGCTCAAAGCCGGTTCCTCCTAAGGAATTCCGTCTCTGAACAGCGGTTTCTGGACGCAAGTAGATATAAATATCCTCTTCAATCAAGGGATGGTAGGCTTGCAACTCCTTCAAATCCCAATCTTGGATATTTTTACTATGCTTGATAGAGTCTAGAACCAATTTCCCTACTATTTCATGCGCTTCTCTAAAGGGGAGTCCTTTCTCAGCCAAATAATCTGCCAGTTCGGTCGCATTCGAAAAATCATTCTCTGTGGATTGCTGCATTTTGGTCTTATTAACCTGCATGCTCGATAGCATACCTGCCAACACATCCAGAGAATTTAAAATCGTTTCTACTGTATCAAACATGCCTTCCTTGTCCTCTTGCAAATCCTTATTATAGGCCAGAGGCAAAGACTTCATGACGGTCAATAGTCCAAGTAAGTGCCCGTAAACCCTTCCTGTCTTCCCTCGAATCAATTCCGCCATATCAGGATTTTTCTTCTGGGGCATGATAGATGAACCTGTTGAAAAGCTATCAGACAAGCTAATGTACTGATACTCAAAACTGCACCAATTGATGATTTCCTCACAAAAACGACTCATATGCATCATCAGAATGCTGGCATTTGATAGAAATTCCAAGATAAAATCACGGTCACTCACTGCGTCCAAGGAATTGGTATAGGGTTGTTGGAAACCCAGTAAATCACTCGATAATTGACGATTGATTGGAAAAGTTGTCCCCGCTAAGGCAGCCGCACCCAGTGGAGATAGGTCCGTATGTTTCAAGTTAAATGCAAAGCGCTCGCTATCCCTTTGGAACATATTATAATAAGCCATGAGATGATGGGCAAAACTAATCGGTTGGGCATGTTGCAAATGAGTATAACCTGGCATGATGGTTTCCACATGTTTTTCAGCCAAATCCAGCAAAACACTGTTCAGATTCGCCAACTTATCCAAGACATGGCCAAGCTGCTCCTTTAGATATAAGTGCATATCCGTTGCGACTTGGTCATTCCGAGAACGAGCCGTGTGTAGTTTCCCAGCCAGAGGACCAATTTTCTCTGTCAGCAACACTTCCATATTCATATGAATATCTTCATTTGCAATATCAAAATGAAGCTCTCCTGCCTCTAAATCTCGCAACAAAGCTTTCAAACCATCTTGGATCTGCTCCGCCTCTTCCAAGCTTAAAATGCCAGTCTGTCCTAGCATTTGAACATGAGCTAAGGAGCCCATCAAATCAAATTTTGCCAGCTGGTGATCAAAGGAAATACTCGCACCGAACTGTTCTACCCACTCTTCCACAGTGCCTTCAAATCGACCACCCCATAATTTTGTATTTTTCGACATATTCTGTCGTCCCTTTCTATCGCGTCACTACTCAACATTTTTCTGAACTTCTGAATAAACCTTAGTCGGAAGCCCCCAAAGCTTGATAAAACCAACAGCCGCATCTTGGTCAAAAGTATCCGCACTAGTATAAGTCGCCAAATTTTCATCGTAAAGAGAATTTGGAGATTTCCGAGCCACTACCTGGGCGTTCCCCTTGTAGAGTTTAACTTTTGCAGTTCCATTGACAACTTTCTGTGTCTCCTTGATATAGGCAATCAAAGCCTGAGTTGCTGGGCTAAACCACAAGGCATTATAGATGAGATTGGACAACTCATTTTCGATAATAGGTTTGAAATGAGCCACTTCTCTCACAAGAGTCAAGTCCTCAATCTCCTTATGAGCTGCCAATAAAGTCACAGCACCTGGGCACTCATAAATCTCTCTTGACTTAATACCGACTAGGCGATTTTCCACATGGTCAATACGACCAACACCGTGTTTACCCGCAATTTCATTTAGTTTTTGAATCAAATCCGCCACTTTCATCTTCTCACCATTGAGGGAGATAGGCACCCCGCAACTAAACTCAATGTCAATAAATTCTGGACTGTCTGGTGCCTCTTCTGGTGAAGATGTGATTCCAAATGCTTCTTCTGGCGCTTGGTTCCAAGGATTTTCCAAGACACCACATTCATTTGCACGTCCCCAAAGATTTTGATCGACAGAGTAAGGATTGTCAAGGTCAGCAGGAACTGGGACGCCATTTTCTTTTGCATATTGGATTTCTTCTTCACGAGACCATTTCCACTCACGAACAGGTGCAACTACCTTTAAATTGGGATCCAAAGCTGCAATAGAGACTTCAAACCGAACTTGGTCGTTTCCCTTGCCTGTACAACCATGGGCAATTGTAGTTGCCCCCGTCTGATGAGCTATTTCAACGAGTTTTTTTGAAATAAGAGGGCGACTCAGAGCAGATACCAAGGGATACTTTTGTTCATAGTAGGCATGAGCCTGAAGGGCCACTAAAACATAGTCATTAGCAAATTCTTCCTTAACATCAATGACATAAGACTCAACAGCCCCAACCTTGAGAGCTTTATCATGGATGAACTCCAAATCTTTTCCTTCACCCACATCCATACAAACAGCAATCACATCATAGTCTTTTTTTAACCATGTAATAGCAACTGATGTATCCAATCCACCTGAATAGGCTAAAATGACTTTTTCCTTACTCATTTCTCTTCCTTCTTTCTATTTTTCGATAGAGACTTTAAAAGCATCGTCAATCAATTTGTCCAACTCCCCAGAATCCTTCAACTTCTGGATGGTTTTGTCAACCGCCTCTTTTAATTCTTTACTGTCTTTTTTCATCGCAACAGCGTAGGAATCTTCTTTGTCATTGTCAAAATCAAACTCAGCGATGGCTAGGTCTGGGTTATTCTCTACAAAACCTTTCGCCACTGGCTCCTCAAAGATAACCGCATCCAGTTGCCCTGATTTCAAATCTGTTATCAAATTTCCATTTTTAGGAAGTGAAACGAGAGAAGAATCCTGCAAGGTTTCTTTAGCCAGAGTTTCCTGGATAGAACCTTTCTGCGCTCCAACCTTTTTCTGAGCCAAATCCTTGACTGATTGGTAATTCGTTAATTCAGATTTTCTTACGATAACCTTATTTTTCGAAGTGTAGTAGGGAATTGAAAAATCGTAAACTTGACTTCTCTCCTCCGTCTTAGAAACTCCTGATATGGCAAGATCGGCCTTGCCCGAATCAAGACTAGCCAGTACATTGTCAAAACTCATTGGAGAGAATTCCACTTCCACACCTAGTTCCTTTGCGATGGCTTTAGCTAGCTCAACATCTGAACCTACAATCTGATTTTTCCCATCAACCAATTTCTGGTATTCAAATGGAGCAAACTCTGGATTTAGGGCCACCACCAATTTTCCTTTAGCCTTAATGGCTTCAACACCTTGGGATTGAGTGTTACTACAAGCAAATAATAAGGGAAACATAAGCAAACCAAACATCGTCATCAACACCTTCTTCACTTTATTCATAGAAGAGCCTCCTTTTATTTTTATACTTTATTATTGTATAAATAATACTCTTCTCATTTTCGTTTGTCAAGAAAAAACTGTATTTTATTTCATTTAAATCAAGAAAAAGCTTATTATATGATATATTTTTACATATAATAAGCTTATTTATACTATTTGAGTTTTTAAAAATACAATTGTCCAATTACAGGTAAGATGAAGAGATCAACGAACTCTCCACATTCTCTTTCACAATTCAATGACTCGATGGCATTGTTGAGCTACATAGGCATCGTGGGTAACGATAATGACCGTTTTCCCTTCCTTGTTCATATCTAAGAGAAAGTTTAAAACCAAATCTCGATTTTCAGGGTCTAGAGAGCCGGTTGGTTCATCTGCTAACAGGAGCTGACTCGGTTTTAAAATGGCTCTAGCAACTGCGATTCGTTGCTGTTCCCCTCCAGATAACTCTGAAACCTTCTGATGTAGGGTTGATGACAATCCCACTCTCTCTAAAATTTCTTCTATCTTTTTGACTTTGTCCTTCTTGGATAATTTTACATACTTTAGAGCCAGCATGAGATTATACTCTACCGTTTCATTATCAATCAGAGCAAAGTTTTGAAACAGATAGGAGATATGTTCGCGGATAATCGCTTGCGACTTAACAGAATTGACAGGTACATTTTGCTGACCGAAAATTTCATAATGTCCACTGTAATCGCCATCTATCAAACCCAAGAGATTTAACAAGGTTGACTTGCCACTGCCACTTTTTCCAACAATGGCAACTAAATCTCCTTGGTTAATTTTTAGAGATAAGTTCTCCAAAATAACTTTTTCCCCAATGGTTTTCGTAACATTTTCCAACTTTATCATAAGTGATCCCCTTTCAATAACTGCACTACATTTCGTTTTTCCATCTTAGAACCCAAGAAAAGCACAAACAGGATATCTAAGCCTGTAAATCCTGCAAAAAGTAGGAGCGGGAAAAGTGCCTGTGTAAAGAATAGCAGGGCTACAAAAGGAAGGCTATAGACAGCTAATAGAAGACCCAGCAAGGAACGATACCGATCTATCAATTTCCAGCCCATAAACTTCTTGGTAATAATATCTGTTCGCTTCAATAAGAAAGTTGTTACTAGTAAGAAGTAGGAAATCATCATACTAAGAAGACCAACCAAAGCAAAGAGTATGTTGAAATTCCGAACAGCATCTCGATAAGAATCTACTTTCTCTTGTTGAATGGCTTGAATAGATGAAAATTTTAAATAATTCCCATCTGATAATTTCTCAACTAACGCTGTCACCTCTTTTTGATGTTGAGCTGTATTTTCGATTTTAATGGGATTATTTAAACCTGTTGTTGACAGGGAAGCTTTTTCATCCCACATCATATCAGAATCATTGACCAAGCTAATAATTGGATTGTAGAGATTTTCCTTTCGCTTCTCGTTATAAGGGAAAAATGACCAATCTCCTTCATAATAGGCAATCTCGACATCCACCTCCTCTATCCTTCGTTTTTGCTGCTCTTCATACTTCATTGATTGATAGGTAATCAACTTCCCCAAGAGCTGGTTTTTCTCTTCTTCACCTTTCGTACTTGCTGGCATCAAAATAACTTTTTTAGTGCCGGTATCGGGTAACTTGAATCCCTTGCTCTTTAGAAAATTGCGATTAGCATAGTACACATCCACCGTATCTGTTAACTGATATTGCTGAATCTGTTCTGATTTGACAAAATTTTTTACAGGAAGACTGCTACTTTGCACATAGCCCGCCTGCGTTTTTTCTACCAAATCCAGATAAAATCGATAGAAATAATCCACTGCTTGCCCTGAGCCTGCCAACTGCTCTTGCCACAGGTTATCATTGAGTTGGAAAGTTTCTAAGGTCAGATAATTTCCTTGACTGATCCACTGTTTCTGGTAATCCAACTCTTTGTTTTCTTGCTCCAAACTTTTCCCCACCCCAACTAGCAAGACTGTCAGTAAAATGGTGGTTCCAATTTTCATCAAATAATTAAAGAGTAGACCAAATTTGAAAGATGAAAAACCTTTCAGCAGAGAGCTGATTGTCATTTTTTGGATTAAGAGATAAGTCAACCAACTGATAAAGAGATAAAGCTGCAAAAGCAAAAAATGAGACAACCACAGCATAGGGAACAAATCTTTCGGCTTATAATCAAGCAAGAAACACACTCCTAGATTGATCACAAGCGCCCCACCTAGGAGGAGGTAGAGGTTGCCTTTCACAACATCAGCTAAAACAGCCCGATCTTGAAAACCAAGTAATTTTTGTACCCCAACTCTTTTCATCTCCATCATCGGCTGATACACTGTTACTAAGACAAGAAGCAAAATAGCCAAGACAAAAATAATAGCAGATAAGAGCAAATCTCGATTTAAGACTTCCACTGCACTTTTATAGTTTGGCTCTAGCAAGGTAGCCTGGTCTATATTGAAAAAATCGCTCCATTTCTGTACAATCCTATCCTTGTCCATCTTTTGTGTAGAAGTTATCGTATAGCGACCATTTAAACTACGAGATGTATCCTTGATATAGGTTTGAAAAGTCATAAGCTGAATAGGTTTGGCTTTTAGAAAGGTCGGAATCGTACCAAGTTTATTGGAAATTTCTTTATTACTGTAAACTCCCTCACCATCTGTGGTAAAATCAAGGGAAGAAAGTCCAAACTCTTGGTAGGGGAAGGTATCTTTATCAAAAACACCAGACTTGATCACCTCATCACCACTGTCTGTTTTGATGATGGAGACTTTGTACTCCTTTGATACATCCTCAAAAAATCGAAGAACAGATTCTGCAGGTTCATTGACATCTTTCAAGTATACATCCAAAGAACTCGCTGTCTTTCCCATTTCCTGAATCCGAACCACTTCTCGTGTGTAGTTTACATTAAAAACAAAAAAAGTAGTACAGAGAAGCAGGAGTAACATACAGAAATTACTGATTTTTTTCATAAAGATACCTCCTTAGTACTTTATCATCTTAGTCGTAGAATTTATTCCCTTTTTTCACAAATTTATTTTAGATTTCTTTTTTACTTTTTATACTACTATGATACAATATTTTTAATCAGTTTCTATTTTCTGTTAACTTTTTTCACGAACAAGGAGCAGATCATGCGCTACGATTTTGGAAATGTTTATAAAGAAATACGTGAGTCAAAAGGATTAACCCAAGAAGATGTCTGTGGTAGCGTCCTTTCAAGAACCAGCCTATCAAAAATCGAAAGTGGAAAAACAACTCCTAAATATGAAAATATGGAGTTTCTTCTCCGACAAGTCAATATGAGTTTTGAAGAGTTTGAATATATCTGTCATCTTTATCAACCAAGTCAACGCACAGAAATTATGCAAACCTATCTCAATATGAGCTCAATCCTAGGGACTAGTGAAATCGAAAAACTATTTCAAAAATGTCAAGACTACCTCAAAACTCACCACGACCTCCCCATCAAAGAGATACGAGATATGCTAGAAATTGTTATCTATACCCGCCAAAATGGGACTAAAAAACTGTCAATCGAAGTTAACAATACTGTAAAGAAGCTATGGAAGAAGATAGAAAAGCAGGACACTTGGTACGAGAATGACTTAAAAATTCTCAATACCATTCTCTTTACCTTTCCTATAGAACATATCCATCTCATCACTGGAAAAATCTTGCAACGCTTAGAAGTCTATAAAAACTATCAACATTTATATGACTTGCGAATGGCAATCCTACTCAACCTCTCCACCATTTACTTATACAATCAAGATAGAAATATGTGTAAACAAATATGCTATACTTTACTAGAAGATGCCAAGAACAAGAAAAGCTACGATAGGCTTGCTATCTGCTATGTCCGTATTGGGATTTGTACGGATGATTCTAAACTTATCCAAAAAGGTTTCTCCCTTCTGGAACTAACCGATGAAACCTCCATGCTAGCTCATCTCAAAAAAGAAGTAGAGACCTATCATCAACCAAAGGAAATATAAAAAAGTCGAGGGATTTCCTCGACTTTTACATATTTTTCTGTTAGCTAGTTCTTAATACCAACCGTTGTTAAGCCAGAAGTTCTTGGCAGCTGTCCATGAACCGTAACGTCCTGCAACGTAGGCATCTGCTACACGTTCTTGGTTTTCAGCTGAGTAGTCACCGTTCAAGTATGAATCTGTCAATTGGTAACGTCCGATGTAACGTCCGTTTGTAGCAGTGTAGCTACCACCTGATTCTTTTTGAGCGATCCATTCTTTGGCTTCTGCTTCAGAACCACTTACAGTAGAAGCTGCTACAGTGTTGCTTTCTGCTGCTGGAGCCGCTGGTGTAGCTGGCGCTTCATAGGTTGTTGTTTCAGTTGCTTCTTCCGCAATTTCTTCCGCAGTTGCTGGGGCTTCATAAGTTGTTGCTGAAGCTGCAGCGGTTGCAGTTGCTGTCGATGGAGCTGTTCCTTCGATAACCAAAACTTGGTCAACATAGATAAGGTGAATATCTTTGATGTTGTTTTTTGCTGCCAATTTTTCAACAGTTGTGTTGTACTTCTCAGCGATTTCTGAAAGAGTATCACCTGATTTAACTGTGTAAGTTACAGTTTCTTGGGCAGATGCAAGTGATGGAGCAAAGAAAGCAAGCAAAGCTGCTACTCCTGCGATAGTTGTTTTAATTTTTTTAGTTGTTAATGACATATCTAAAAATTCTCCTTTTTATCTATGATACTATTTTACTCCTCGAATGTTACCGTTTCTTGACGGTTTTATGTAGAAATATTACAAAAATGTTTTATATTTACCGTTTTAAGGAGGTTTTTGTCACAAAAGACCTTATTTTATACTATCTTTAATCATTTTGAGGTTTTAATAAGGGAAATAAGCGCAGAGGTTCATTCTTTGATATAATAGATATAAGAATCTTTGTAAGGGGAAACAGATGCACTCACTTCGTTTTCAATCTGTCTTTGATATTATCGGACCTGTCATGATTGGTCCATCAAGTAGCCATACAGCTGGTGCCGTTCGTATCGGGAAAATCGTCTCATCCATCTTTGACGATACGCCAACAGAGGTAGAATTCCAATTATTTAATTCATTTGCCAAGACCTACCGTGGTCATGGAACTGACCTTGCTCTCGTCGCTGGTATATTAGGTATGGATACGGACGATCCTGATATTCCAAATAGCCTCGAGATTGCCCATAAACGTGGCATCAAGATTGTCTGGACCATTCAGAAAGACAGCAATGCTCCTCACCCTAACACCACTAAAATTACTGTGAAGAATGAACACAAGTCCATCAGTGTGACAGGTATTTCCATCGGTGGGGGAAATATCCAGGTCACGGAACTCAATGGCTTTGCCGTCTCTCTTAACATGAATACCCCGACTATCATCATCGTGCATCAGGATATTCCGGGTATGATTGCCCATGTCACAGAAGCTCTCTCTCGTTTTGATATCAATATCGCCCAGATGAATGTGACTCGGGAAAAAGCTGGAGAAAAAGCCATCATGATTATCGAAGTCGATAGTCGAAGTTGCGAAGAGGCGATTGAAGAAATCCGAAAAATCCCTCATCTCCACAATGTCAATTTCTTTAAGTAGGAGGAAACATGTTTTATTCTATCAAAGAATTGGTCGAGCAGGCGGATCTAGACTTCCAAGGAAATGTCGCAGAACTCATGATTGCAACAGAATATCAACTAACCGGTCGGGAACGACCAGAAGTTCTCCTCCTCATGGAACGCAATCTAGAAGTCATGAAAGCCTCTGTCGAGCTCGGCCTCAGTGAAAATAAATCCCGTAGCGGCTTAACGGGTGGAGATGCGGCCAAACTAGACCGCCATCTCAAAAGTGGCAAGGCCTTGTCAGACTTTACCATCCTATCAGCAGCCCGTAATGCCATTGCGGTCAATGAACACAACGCTAAAATGGGCTTGGTCTGTGCTACTCCAACCGCAGGAAGTGCTGGCTGTCTGCCAGCCGTTCTTACTGCAGCTATCCAAAAATTAGACCTTACCCACGAAGAACAGCTAGATTTCCTCTTTGCTGCTGGTGCCTTTGGATTGGTTATCGCAAACAACGCCTCTATCTCAGGTGCTGAAGGTGGTTGCCAGGCCGAGGTTGGCTCTGCCTCTGCCATGAGTGCCGCAGCCTTGACCTTGGCTGCAGGTGGGACCCCCTATCAGGCTAGCCAAGCCATTGCCTTTGTCATTAAAAATATACTGGGCCTCATCTGCGACCCCGTCGCTGGTTTGGTCGAAGTTCCCTGTGTTAAGCGCAATGCCATGGGAGCTAGCTTTGCCTTTATCGCGGCAGACATGGCCTTGGCAGGTATCGAGTCTAAAATCCCTGTTGACGAAGTCATCGATGCCATGTACCAAGTCGGATCGAGCCTTCCAACTGCCTTTCGTGAAACAGCTGAGGGTGGACTCGCTGCCACACCTACTGGTCGCCGTCTACAAAAAGAAATCTTCGGCGAATAAACTCATCTATATCTGTTAGGAGAAACTATGCCCTCTATCTCAGCAATCTTTTTTGATCTAGACGGAACCCTGGTTGACAGTTCCATCGGGATCCACAATGCCTTTACCCATACCTTTAAAGAGCTAGGAGTGCCTAGCCCTGATGCCAAAACCATTCGTGGTTTCATGGGCCCGCCACTTGAAAGTAGTTTCGCGACCTGCCTTCCAAAAGAACAAATCTCAGAGGCTGTGCAAATCTACCGCTCTTACTACAAGGACAGAGGGATTCACGAAGCGCAACTCTTCCCCCGAATGACGGAATTGCTCCAAGAACTCTCTCAAAACTACCCTCTCTATATCACTACAACAAAGAATACTCCTACTGCCCAGGATATGACTAAAAATCTGGGAATCCATCATTTCTTTGATGGTATTTACGGTTCTAGTCCTGAAACGCCACACAAGGCGGATGTCATCCGTTACGCCTTGCAGATGCATCAACTGCCCGCAGACCAAGTTTTCATCATTGGCGACACTAAGTTTGATATGATCGGAGCCCAAGAAACTGGCATTAAAAAGTTCGCTGTTACTTGGGGATTTGGAGAGGAGGCTGATTTACTCAGCTATCAACCTGACTGGATTGCCCATACCGTTGACGATATCATTAAGCAGCTATAAATGATACACCATACAAAAATACTCCTAACACTAGTGAACTAGGTTGAGGAGTATTTTTTTATATCTTGTTACTATCAGAAGGAATCAACTCCATGCTTAAGCAGTAATTTGATCCTGTTCTTCAGTATCTGCATCTTCATCCTTCTTACTTGGCCAAGCAAGCATGACAATAAGAGCAATCGCTCCAACGATAGGAACCAAACCAATGAAGATAAAGGCCCAGTGGAAACCAGCATCCCGTAAGCGACGAACAGTCACGGCGATAGAAGGCAACATGAGAATAACTGCTAAAAAGAAGTAAAAACCGCTCATAGCTTGTAAACTACGGAGTGCCTCTAAGTTATATGGACGAGTTGACACTGCAGCATGATATTTCGTATAAGCAGGAAGACAGATTAATAAGTTTGTAAAATAAATCCACCAGTACTCCGAACGAGTCGAACGACCAGTAAAGTTTACATACCCCTTCCAAAAGTTCTTATAAGCATTAAACATACAATAATCTCCTTTATTTTTTCTTCATAGAGTCTACCATAAAGTAGAATGATTGACAAGTCCTGAAGGGATCATTTGCTGTGAAGCGCGACTCAGCCGCTTTAAAATAGAGTAGAAATATCTTAATATTTTCGTACCATTTCTTCAAACTGAGAGTCTTCCGTATTCTCTTTATCTTTTTCACTATTTTCTATCACTTTTTCTACAAATCGTTGACTTGGCATAGCGAGCATAACGAGCAGTGTTATTGCACCCAAAGGAACAAATACAATAAAGATATAGGCCCAATGGATACCCACATCCCGTAAACGGCGTACTGTCAGTGCTAGTAGAGGAACAAACTCTACTATAAACAAAATAATACACATACTGAAGACCGCAATATTCCTGATGGCTTTATCAGATTCTAATCCCGTGAACAGCGAGTAGTAGGCGGGCAAGAAAATTATCATATTTAGCAGCCAAACCCACCAAAATTCTGGACGGTTGGAACGACCAGAAAAATTTGCATAGCCTTTGAAAAAACTCCTAATAGCACTCAGCATACAAAAAATCTCCTTTTGATTTTAATACTTATTTCCCAAAGTTATGTTACCAGCTTAAAAAAGAGGTAGTTTTTAGATTGTCTGAAATCACTCTCCTGATAGATCACATAACATCGTCCCTTGAATAGTTGCGCTTATTAAACCTTTGAAAGATCCGATGTTCTCTACTCTCTATTTATAAAAACCAGCTTTCTGATTCTCTCAGAAAACTGGCGATAGTTGTTTCATTATGAAAGTAGATAGCCCCTCTTACTCAGCATGGGTTGTTTCATTTGCAAAAGAAATGATTGCTTCTTTAAGCTCATTTCCGCTGAGTGAACGGAACTCTTCAATCTTTTGATCAATAGCCTCTAGTGGCATGACATTTACCTTACCAACGAAAATCTTGTCCATGACTTGGTTATCAACCAATTCGGTCGAAACCAAGAGTTCTTCATAGAGTTTTTCACCGGGTCGGATACCGACTTCAACGATTGGAATTTCACTTTCTGTGTGTCCACTTAGAAGGACCATTTTCTTAGCCAAGTCATAGATCTTAACTGGTTTGCCCATATCGAGGATAAAGACTTCTCCGTCCTTGGCATAAGCGCCAGCATGGATTACTAGACGGCTAGCCTCTGGAATGGTCATGAAGTAACGTGTCATACGGAAGTCTGTCACCGTTACAGGGCCGCCTTCAGCAATCTGACGTTCAAAGACAGGAATCACGCTACCACGACTACCCAGAACATTTCCAAAACGGACTGCACAGTAGGTTGATTTGCTACGTTGGTTAAAGCCAGTGACAATCAACTCTGCCACGCGCTTAGTTGCACCCATAACATTCGGTGGATTGACCGCCTTGTCAGTCGAAATCATGACCATCTTAGGTACTTTGGCCTCATCAACAGCCTTGGCAACATTGTAGGTACCGAGGATATTGTTCTTGAAGGCTTCTTTTGGATTGCGCTCCATCATCGGAACGTGCTTGTGGGCTGCAGCATGGTAAACGATGGCTGGTTTGTACTGCTCAAACACCTGCAAGAGACGGTCATAGTCCTGAATATCTGCAATAACAGGAACATAATCAATTCCTTGGAATGTACGGATCAATTCATGATAAACGAGATAGATTGAGTTTTCACCATGTCCAAGCAAGACGATACGTTCGGGATTGAAGCGGCTAACCTGACGACAAATCTCCGAACCAATCGAACCACCGGCTCCTGTCACCAGGATGGTCTTGCCTGTAATCTCAGTACCTAGACGCGATTCGTCAAGACGAATTTCCTGACGGCCCAAAAGGTCTGTGATATCAATTTTCTGGAAGCCACTGCCTGATTGATGGAGTCCTTGAACGACTGTCTCAACCTTAGGCATCTTGTAACATTTGACGCCTAGCTTATTACACATCTGCAAGATGCGTTCGTACTCTGATGGGTCAAGTGAAGGGATCGCTACGATAACACGCTCGATTTGGTGACGTTTAGCTAATTCAGGGAGATTATCATAAGAGCCCAAAACTGGGATTCCACCTAGTTTTTGTCCCTTTTTCTTTTCATCGTTATCCAAAATCCCCACTAACTCAAGGTCGCTAGTTGGGTGTTGGTAGCTGTTCATAAAGAGGGCACCACCATCACCAGCACCAATCAAGAAGGTCCGACGGTGTTCTCCATCTCCACTACCTTTTTTACGTTTGGAATAAATCAACTGCCAAGTGATACGAGGAAGCAAGATGAGGAAGGTACTCAACAAAATGAAGAGTACGATGAAACGGATAGAAAACAATGGAAGGAAGGCATAGCAGATTCCATAAGAAAGAACACTGCTGAGCATCACTCCGAAAAAGATTTTCATGAAATCCGTAATCTTGCTATAACGACTAATACTAGCATTTAGCCCCCAAAACGCAATCATGATTTGATAGAGGAGGAAGGCTAAAAGAGTGTAGATCACGTAATCCACAGGCGCAGGATTTATAAGGCCATAAAACAAGATATAAGATACGATGATGGAAACCACCATACTCAGAATATCGAATATCCCCCAAAACACTTGTTTTTGCTGTTTATTTAAAATTTCAACCAGATCAATCACATAATCTGTTAGTTTTTTATTCATAGGAATTTACTCCCCCTTAAAAGAGTCAGATGATACTGTTGTTATGATAACCTGAATCATTCAGTCTATCGGGGCTTACTTTCTCTTTCTTAAAAGTTTGACGAAGATAAACTGACGTACAAATCCTGGACAAAGTGCAACAATTGCCTGAATGGCTACACTTTTAGCATATTCCATGTAAGAAATTTGCCCTCGCTCAAGCATCCGTTGGCGAGCTTGACGATAGAGTTTAAGGTAACGCAAGCCACCTCGACGCTCAAACATCCCTGCACCGACACGAACCTTACACAAGATTTGATCTAGGTTCCCAGTCTTGGCACCTGCAGCAATCATATTGAGCCAAAGGAGGTCATCCTCCATGTAAAGGCCATCTTCGTAGTTGCCCGCCTTGAGGACCATGTCCTTTTTGAACATGACTGTCATATGGTTAAAGGCGCTTCTCATTCTCTGATAAGCCACAATGTCTGCGTGCTGAGTTGGAACACGACGATAAGACACAATCTCATTTGGATTATCAATGAACTCTGCGATATGCCCGCCTAAGAGGTCGAGATCTTCTTTCTCCATTAGCTGAAGCTGTTTCTCAAAACGATCCGGAACGGCTAAATCATCCGTATCCATGCGAGCAATAATGTCATACTGGCACTGTAAAACACCGTATCGAAGAGCCAAACCTAAACCTTGATTTTGTTCTAAGGGGCAACGTTTCACTGGAATTTCTGACTGAGCTTCCACTTCATCTAGCACCTGATAGAGTTCGGGCGTGAGCGGCCCATCCTCAACAAGAACAAGTTCGCTCGGTTTCAAGGTCTGGTTTTGAACACTTTTGATAGCATCTCTTAAAAACGTCGGATTTTCCTTTACATAGACCGACATCAAGACGCTGATTTTTTGCTTTTCAGGCACAGTTTTTCTCCAATGTATAGATTTCCTTCCACTATTTTATCACAAAATTTCCTAGTTTCCTATTTTTATATCAAATCAAGGAAAATTCTAGTAAAGAAACCTGCCCCTTTTCACTTTATTTTCACTTCTATTGATTGATCTGTCTTGGCTGTCATTACTTGACATTATAAGGAAAAAACCTTAAAATAAGCTGTTATTAAAATCATCCTATCGAGGTTTTCATGAAAAAACAATCGCTCTTTTTTGTTCTAGGAATTGTCTTAATCGGGACTGTTTTACGCTCTCCTTTTACTGCTCTTCCAACCATTTTAGGAGATATCGCTCAGGGACTAGGAGTGGAGGTCAGCTCTCTTGGAATTTTAACCAGTCTCCCTCTCTTGATGTTTGCTCTTTTCTCTGCTTTTGCGAGCCGCTTGGCACAAAAAATCGGGTTGGAACATCTCTTTACTTACTGTCTTCTCCTCTTAACTGTTGGCTCTGTCATTCGGATTTTCAATCTTCCCCTTCTCTATCTAGGGACCCTAATTGTGGGAGCAAGCATTGCGATCTTCAATGTACTCCTCCCAAGTATGATCCAGGCAAATCAGCCTCAAAAGATTAGTTTCCTAACAACTCTCTATGTCACTGCCATGGGAATTTCGACAGCCATCGCTTCTTATCTTTCGGTCCCTATCACCCAAGCTAGTTCTTGGAAGGGACTCATCCTCGTTCTCAGCTTTCTCTGTCTGGTCACTCTGCTAGTCTGGTTGCCCAATCATCGCCACAACCACCACCTAGAAAGCCAAAAAGAAAAGCAAGTCAAAGAGAATATTCTAAAAAGTAAAGATGTCTGGGCCATCATTGTCTTTGGCGGACTTCAGTCCTTACTCTTTTATACAAGCATGACCTGGTTGCCAACTATGGCTATTAGTGCTGGTCTTTCTAATAGCGATGCAGCTCTTCTCGCTTCTATCTTCTCGCTGATCAGCATTCCTTTTTCAATGACTGTTCCAAGTCTGACAACTCGTCTGTCAGATGGTCATCGTCGAATCATGCTGGCAATTATCTCTATCGCTGGTATGATGGGAATTGCCATGCTCTTGTATCCAGCCAATAATTTCCTCTACTGGCTGGTCGCCCATCTCTTGATTGGGACTGCCTGCAGTGCCCTCTTCCCCTACCTCATGGTTTGCTTTTCTCTTAAAACCAGTTCTCCTGAAAAGACAGCTCAGCTATCAGGACTAGCGCAAACAGGGGGCTACATCTTAGCTGCTTTTGGACCTGCCTTGTTTGGTTATAGTTTTGAACTTTTCCAATCTTGGATCCCAGCTGTCCTTGCCCTTCTAGTCATCGATATCATCATGACTATCTCACTCTTTATGGTGGATCGGGCTGAAAAATTCCTCTAAACTTCTAGTTTATACTAGGAGTTTTTTATATGTAAAATTTTTACACATATTTCTTGACAGGGCTTTCATATTGAGATATAATATATTTGAAAAGAGTATATATAAAATTTTTATATAATGAAAAGGAGGTTTCCCATGTACTTCCCAACATCCTCTGCCTTGATCGAGTTTCTCATCTTGGCTGTACTGGAGCAGGGGGATTCTTATGGTTATGAGATTAGTCAAACCATTAAGCTCATCGCCAATATCAAAGAATCTACGCTCTATCCCATTCTCAAAAAATTGGAAGCCAGTGGCTTTCTCACCACCTACTCTAGAGAGTTTCAGGGGCGTATGCGCAAATACTACTCCTTGACCAATCGGGGCGTAGAGCAGCTCGTTACTCTAAAGGAAGAGTGGACGCTCTATACCGACACCGTCAACGGCATCATAGAAGGGAGTATCCGCCATGACAAGAACTGACTATCTGACTCAGTTAGAAACCTATCTCCATAAACTACCTGAAGCTGACCGCATCGAAGCTATGGACTACTTTAAGGAACTATTTGACGATGCAGGTCCAGAGGGCGAAGAAGAACTCATTGCTAGTCTAGGAACTCCAAAAGAAGCAGCTCATGATATTTTATCTAACCTCCTCGACAAAAAAGTCAATGAAGCCCCTGCTCAAAAGAATGATCGCCAACTGCTACACATTGCCCTCCTTGCCTTACTAGCAGCCCCTATCGGAATCCCTGTTGGAATTGCAATGATTTTAACCATTATCGGGCTTTTTATCGCAGCTGCCTCCGTCATTCTAGCCTTCTTTACCGTCTCTGTGACAGGTATCCTACTGGGCGGACTCTTTATCGTAGAGAGTTTTAGCGTCCTAGTCGAAGCCAAATCCGCCTTTATCTTGATTTTTGGGGCTGGTTTGCTTGCTATCGGTGCTTCTTCTCTTGTTCTACTAGGCATCTCCTATGTAGCCCGTTTCTTTGGCCTCCTGATCATCCGCTTGGTGCAATGGATTCTTAAAAAAGGAAAGAGAGGTGACAGACATGCGTAAATTGACGAAAGGATTTCTCATTTTTGGTGTGGTTTCTACAATCCTTGGTTTTATCATGATCATTGTAGGGGCCCAGTCCAATGGTATTCAAAGTTTGCTTGCCATGTCAAAAGACCCAGTCTATGACAATCGTATCGAAGAAGTGACCTTTGGAAATGAAGTGGAAAAACTTGATTTGACCCTTGAGGAACATAGCCTAACCATCACAGAGTCTGTAGATGACAAGATCCATATCACCTATCATCCTTCCGTATCTGGTCGTCATGATTTGACTACTGGCATGAGTGACAAAACACTGACCGTCACTGACAAACAAGCCTCCCAACATCGCTTTCTAGGTTCAGGAATCGAAGGCCTACTTCGTATCGCTAGCAACTATTCTAATCGTTTTGACGAAGTCGTTCTCTCCCTACCTAAAGGAAGAAAGCTGCAAGCTATCACCGTCTCAGCCAATCGTGGACAAACCAATATTCGTCAAGCCAATCTTGAAAACGCAACAATCAAAGCAAAAGGCTATCTCTTAAGACTAACAGAAAGTTCTATCAAAAACAGCACACTAACGACACCTCATATCATCAATATCTTTGATACCGAATTGACAGATAGTCAGGTCAAGACGGAGGGAGCACACATCTATGCTGAGAATATCCAGGTTCACGGCAAGGTTGAGCTAGAAGCCCATTCCACTCTAACACTCATTCTCTCCCAGAAAGAGACTGACCGTATCAATCTAGAAATTTCTTCTCAGCATGGTGGTATCTATCGTCAACCCAAAGAAGAACATCGTGGACAAAAAGAGAATGTACTTGCCAACCCTTATAAAACCGAAAAAGCAGATATCAAGGATTTACTCATTGCAAAAGCCAACCAGGATATCTACCTACCTAAAGAGGAGCATTCTGCTCCATCTAGAAACCATTGACAAAAACGCTTTCATCTGCTAGTCTAAAGATAGAAAACGACCATAAAAAAGGAGGTTCCACCATGACACAAGAATGGTTTGAAAGCGCCGATCTTGAGAAGAAATCAGCTCAGACGAAATCGGAAATCCAGCCCGACCAACCAGAGACTTCGGAAACTGTGGAGACCGAACCACAAGCAAGCCAAGAAACTCCTATCTCACCTAAAGAGTCGGAAACGCATGAGGAGGAAGCTCCCGAAATGGCTGAGGAAACCCAAACCGAGGAAGAGGGAGAAGGGAAAGCTGAAGAGAAAGGCAACCAAGAGAACCCTACAAAAGAAAAAAACATCCTCAGCAAGGCTTTAGATAGTCCCTATATCCCAGATATTGACCCCCGCAAAACTGCTCGATTCAAAGAAGAAATCGCACTATTTTGGACTTGGCTTCTGGACGCTATCCAAGAACCAACTGCCAGCAAGACTACGGACCAAAAGCATCGTTACAGTGTCTTTGGCCTGCTCACTTTGCTATCCATGATTAACCTTTTCTTTAGTATCTATCATATCAAGCACCTCTACTACGGCTATATGGCATCTATTGCCAATAGTTTACCTAACCAGCTCCCTCCTTTAAATCTCTTTGCTGGACTCTCCATCTTGGTCGCTAGCGCTCTATTTTACTTTTCCATCATTTTGGGAGGCTTTACTGTCCGACGTGTGCTGGACCAGGAGAGCGACTTCACATTCCAAGAAGCCTTCGATCGGTATAGCCGACTCTTTGCTATCCCACTTGTCCTAACGGCTCTAGCAAGTTTCTTTGCACTCTTTGGTGGCTTACGATTTGCTGGTATCCTCACTCTTCTCAGCATGGCCATCTTTGCCCTTGGAAATCTCTTTGTGATTAGCAAGCCAAGTAAGACCAGTAGCCTGGACCCATTTTATCGATTCCTGCTAGCTGTCTTACTTGATGGCGCTATTCTCTTCCCCTTCTTCATTGCAGAGCTCGCGCTGACAGTAGACTACCTTCGCATCCTGACCTTCTTTTAACCAAAATCCCTGCCATTTATTAATGACAGGGATTTTTATGCTTACTCTTTTTTGAACAATGTCTACTTGATAGTTGCCAATCCTTCAAAATCTTGTCCTAGGATGGGTTGTACTTCTAATTGATTAGCATCTAATTGCTGGTAAAATGCTTCTGGTAGTGACTCTAGGAATTTTTCATAATCCAAGCGAGCGATTGCTTCATAGTCTTCTGCTTTTGAGCCATCACCAGAAATCGCCACTAGGTCAATCTCCAAAACCAGCTCCTTTCCTGCCAGCTGCTCGGTATAAGGAGCTGGTACAAAGGGTTCCTTTGGTAAAATCGTCTTGACTCCCTGGGCTAGGTGATAGATACCGTGCACCCTACCTTGGGCATCTGGGTAAAATTTCACACTGGCAAGATAGGCATCCGAGCCTTGAACCTTCTTGACCAGCTCTTCAAAACGTACCAATCCATCCTCAGCCAAAAAGCTCTCGAGGTATTCCTTGTTGAAATAGATAGGGGACAAGAGCCCTTGGCAATAGACTAGACGAGCTGCTTTGTCAGCTAGATAATTCTGAACTATTTGTCGGAAATAAGCTTCAAAGTCAAACCCTTCTAACCCTTCTACCACTTGCCTCAACTTGCTCGATAGGGCTTGGAGGAGAGCTTCTACAATCCCCCAATCCGCTCTAGTAAGGAAGTCTGGAATCACCACTTGATAGCCTTTTCGGCTATCCGCATAGTTGACCTTGAAGAGAAATTGCGACTGGCCTACAATCCCACACTCCATGTATTCGAGACGATTGAGGGGTTGACGGAGATAGACTGCATCATAACTGTGCGACTCCAAGCCCTCCACCAAGGCCAAGATAGACTTGGCAGTCAAGACCTCCTGTTGTCCTAGAATGCTTTCTTTATTTGGGATAAAAAATGTTTTCGCCATAACTGGCCTCCTTTGAAATCGTTTACACATAGTATACCCTATTTTCCTGAAAGATATAGAAACAAACTTTAGATTTTTAGATAAAAAGCATAGAAAAACAGCCCCTGAAGGCTGTTTGCTTTATACTGTAGCGACTTGATCCAAGCTTTCACCGATAGCTGCTAGGCGCTCCACCACTTCTGCTTGTGTCAATTCATTTTCTGAAACATAGCGGTTGCGTGGGTGAACACGACACTCGTGTGAGCATCCACGAAGGTACTTGTCTTCATTTTCTTCTGATGTTAGGATACGACGGTTACAGAAGGGATTTCCACAGTTGACATAGCGTTCACATGGGGTTCCATCAAACCAGTCTTTCCCTACGATGGTTGGGTTGACATGGTTAACATCAACGGCGATACGCTCGTCAAAGACGTACATTTTCCCATCCCAAAGCTCACCTTGAACTTCTGGGTCTTTACCGTAAGTTGCGATTCCTCCGTGCAATTGGCCAACATCTTTGTAGCCTTCACGAACCATCCAACCTGAGAATTTCTCACAGCGAACACCACCTGTACAGTAAACCACAACACGCTTGTCCATGAATTTTTCTTTATTATCACGAACCCATTGTGGCAACTCACGGAAGTTGCGGATGTCTGGGCGAATAGCTCCACGGAAATGTCCTAGGTCGTACTCATAATCGTTACGTGTGTCAAGAACAACGGTATCTTCGTCAAGAAGGGCTTCTTTGAACTCTTTTGGAGACAAGTAAGCGCCTGTTGTTTCAAGTGGGTTGATGTCGTTGTCAAAGTCGTTGTCTTCCAAACCAAGGTGGACAATTTCTTTCTTGTAGCGAACAAACATCTTCTTGAAGGCTTGTTCATTTTCTTCGTCAATCTTGAACCAGAGGTCTTCCATTCCTGGGAGGCTGTGAACGTAGTCCATGTATTTTTGAGTTGTTTCGTAATCACCTGAAACGGTTCCGTTGATTCCCTCGTCAGCGACTAGGATACGACCTTTAAGTCCGATTGATTTACAGAAAGCCAAGTGATCTGCTGCAAATTGCTCTGCATTTTCAATTGGAGTATAGAGGTAGTAAAGTAAGACACGAATATCTTTTGCCATAAGATTTGTTCTCTTTTCTATTCTTAAATTTTCAGAATTTTTCATTCAACTATTCTAGTATACCCACTTGGGAAAACGAATGCAATTTATTTGACCGGAAATTGTAGAAAGAGTCCTACCCCTGCACTTCATCAGTAACCATACCGAATCGCAGATAATTCTCTCAATTTTTTGATTTGCTTAGCTTGACTTTCTGACAAACCCAGCTTATTGTCAATCAACACACGTGAGATGTCAACGTTCATTTGGCTCAGAATAAATGGAGTAGAGGTCCCATCATCCTCTAATCGTTTTTTATAAATCACTAACTGATTTTTCAAGGGAGTAAGTTGAGGCACATCCTTTATATCTTCCAATAGATAATCAATGATGGTCATCGCTTCACAACGTCTTTCACTTCCTCCAGCAAACCATTTTAATGGTGTCATACTCATTTCCCTCCTGAAATTCGCTTATAAATTGAAAAACTATAATCCCTAACTCTCATGCTAATATTTTACCCAAACACCCTATGTAAAAAAGTCAGCAAAAATGGCAAGGTCGCTACAATATTATTGATCACATGCACCGCATAGGATGGATAAATGCTCTTGATATAACGGGTCAAACCAGCAAAGATGATTCCAAGTGTTGCAAAGACGAAGATATCTAACAGACTAGGAAGGCTTGAAAAATGAGGGAGAGCAAATAAAATAGAAGGAAGAAGCAAATCAAGAGCAAATCTCGAATCTTTAAAAAAGGCGTGTTGCAGTAATCCTCTATAGATTAACTCTTCCATCAGTGGAATCAGAAAGAACAGGGCTATATAGATACCTAGCTCTGCAAAGTTAGTCCCACTATAACCAATCAATACAGCCCAACCTTCAGCAGTTGACTGAACATGTTTAGCTGTCTGAACGTTAAAAAAGATCTGGAGCACTACCACTAATACTGTCAAAATCGAATACCAAAGCCATTTTTCTCTTGGAATGCGAAAGAGATAACCATGGCCTGTCTTAACCAGAATCCAAATCATGACTCCGCTAAATAGCAAACTCAAGATATTTTGAATCCAGAAGAAATTGCCAATCTGGGAAGAAAATTGCCAATAGTTTTGGACAATAAGCGTCAGCTGGGAAAGGCCAAATACGAAAAATAGGTAAGAGAAGACAGCACTCATTTTGAAAAGAAGACGATATTTTTTCATAATAAATCCCCTATAGATGTATGTGTATCACATCGTATAAACCCTCAGAACCACTCTTTTCATTTTTACATCCTAAAAATCACTACCTCCCCTAGAGAACTAAGGAAGGCAGTGATCACATTTTTAGGAATTAGGAATGAATACACGAAATCAATCGAACTTATGATTTTTTGTTTTTCAAGAATTCGTCGTATTGTTTTTGCATTTCGTTCAATACTTTTTCGTAGGCACCTTCAGATTTCAATTTTTCCATCAATTCTGGGATTGCTTTATCTGGGTCTACAGTACCAGTGTTGATAGCTGTATCGAATTGTTGCATTGTGTTAGAAATTGCTGAAATTTCAGATTTCACACTGTCAGTGTTAAAGATAAATCCAAGTGCTGGAGATTCTTTAGCTTCTGCCAATTGTTTCTTAGAATCTGCAATTTGTTGGTCTGTAACGTTTTCGTTGATGTAAAGGATCCAGTTGTTACCAGTGTTCCAACCTGACATGTGAGTGTTTCCTTTATATCCATCAAGGACGCGGACACGGTTTTCTTTACCTTCAACTTTTTCCCAGTTCTTGCCTTCTGGACCATAAACAAGACCGTTCAAGAGTTCTGGGTTCGTGTTCAAGAGGTTCAACACTTCCATTGATTTTTCTTTGTTCTTAGAGTTGTTTGAGATGACAAAGTTAGCAACTTGTGTTGTTTGGTTTTTCTTGATAAAGTTAGTGATTGGTTTGATTTGGATGTCTTTGTTAGCAACGCGTGAAAGCAAGCTGTTACCATAGTCAGCTGGTCCTACTGTTTCTTCACGAACGAACCAAGTATCTTGTTGAAGGTCAAATGAAGTGTCGCTTGTTGCTACGTCTTTTGGAATGTATCCAGCTTCATAGAATTTGTGAAGAGTCTTCAAGTGTTCTTTGAAACGAGGTACTTCGTAACGGTTTACGATCTTAGTAGTGTCCCCTTCAAGGTCGATAACGAATGGAAGTCCGTTTGGTACTGGGTAGTCAAAGTTATCGGATGGGATAAAGTTCTTCGTAACCGCAAATGGTACTACATCTGGAGCTTTTTCTTTGATTTGTTTCAAGACTGGTTCAAGTGTTTCGTATGAAGTGACACCTGAAATGTCAATACCATATTTTTCAAGAAGAGCACCGTTGAAGGCAAAGTTTTGAGATGATGCAACGTTAGCTGCAACTGGAACAGCATAAATCTTACCGTTTACAGTGTTCCCTTTGATGTAAGCTGGGTCAAGTGCTTTGTAAAGCTCTGCTCCTTCTTTTTTATACAATTCTGTCAAGTCAGCGTAAGCACCTTTTTGAGCATTTACAACATAGTTATCTGCAAAGGCGATATCATAGTTTTCACCAGATGATGTGATAACGGACATTTTCTTGCTGTAGTCACCCCATCCGAGGTATTGGATATCCAATTTAGCACCAACTTTTTCTTCGATGATTTTGTTTGCATTTTCTAGCAATTCATCCAAGTTGTCTGGTTTATCACCGATTTGGTACATTTTAAGAACGGGTTTTTCACTTGAAGTAGTGTCAGCAGCTTTTTTGTTGTTACCTGTAAGGTTTCCACAAGCAGCAAGACTTGCAGCCAAAGCGACTACGCTAGCAGATGCAAAAGCATATTTTTTCCAGTTTTTCATGATAAAAACTCCTTTTTTTATTTTTAAACTTATAAACGATTTAATGATTTTAACTTCAGTCACTAAGATGAAGTTGGGAAGGGAGAAACAGTGTTTCTCAGCAAGTGCTATTCTTTGACACCACCGATCGTCAACCCTTTAACAAAGTAGCGTTGGAAGAATGGATACAGAATTGCAATCGGAAGGGTTGCAACGACAACCATGGCCATACGACCTGTTTCTTTTGGAAGAGCGACTCCCAGTTGGCCAGATAGCCCGACTGCTTTTGCAATGTAGTCCATATTTTGTTGGATTTGCATGAGCAAATATTGCAATGGATACAAGTTGTCACTCTTGATGTAAAGAAGGGCGTTGAACCAGTCGTTCCAGAAACCAAGAGCTGTCAAAAGCGTGATGGTTGCGATACCTGGAAGTGATAATGGCAAACAGATCTGGAAGAAGATCCGAGCTTCACTGGCACCATCAATACGAGCAGATTCGAGAATGGCTTCTGGAATGGTCTTCTTGAAGAAGGAACGCATCAAGATGATGTTGAATGGTGAGAGGAGCATTGGAACGATCAAGGCCCAAACGGTATCACCAAGTTGAAGCAGGCGAGTGACCACGATATAGCCTGGTACCAAACCAGCGTTGAACAACATACTAAGAAGAGCGAAGATCGTGAAGAATCTGCGGTACTTAAAGGTTGTCCGTGAGATAGCGTAGGCATAAGTTGTCGTGATGAAGACGTTGGTCACTGTTCCGACTACGGTTACAAAAACTGAGATAAAGAGCGCTTGGAGGATCTTATCTTTAAACTGAGCTAAGAACTGGAATCCGTCTACACCAAACTTCGAAGGGAAAAAGCTATATCCATACTGGAGGATGCTCTTTTCGTCTGTCACCGAAATGATGATAACGAAGATAAAGGGCAAGATACAAGAAAGAGCAATCAAACCAGAGATGATACTAAAGAAGATATCTGCTTTCTTACTGAAGGAGTGAATGCCGACATTATCGATTTTTTCTTTTTTAATTTTCTTTTCTGCCATATTCTCCTCCTTTCTAGAACAAAGCTGAGTTTGGATCGACTCGTCTTGCAAGTAAGTTTGATAGGATAACCAGAATCAAACCGACAACGGATTGGTAAAGACCGGCTGCTGAAGCCATACCGATATCTGCTGTCTGAGTCAAACCATTAAAGACATATACGTCCAAAACGTTGGTTACATTGTAAAGCTGACCAGCATTGTGTGGAATTTGATAGAAGAGACCAAAGTCTGCACGGAAGATATTTCCGACTGCAAGGATGGTCAAAACTGTTACAAGTGGAGTCAACTGAGGAATGGTTACGTTGCGAATGCGTTGCCACTTGCTCGCCCCGTCCACTGTTGCTGCTTCGTAGTAGGTTGGGTCAATTCCCATGATTGTCGCATAGTACATGACACTGCTATATCCAAATCCTTTCCAAATACCTAGGAAAAGGAGAAGGTATGGCCAAATGCCTAAGTCAGCATAGAAGTTGACTTCCTTCATGCCAATGGATGTTAGGAAATGGTTGAAGACCCCTTTGTCAATGTTTAGGAAGGCATCTGTAAAGAAACTAATGATAACCCATGACAGGAAGTAAGGGAACAACATAGACGTTTGGAAAATCTTAACCATTCTCTTAGAGCGGAGCTCGCTGAGGATGATGGCAATCCCTACTGATACAATCAAACCGATAAAGATAAAGCCAAGATTGTAGAGAACGGTATTTCGAGTGATGATAAAGGCATCTTTTGAACTAAACAAGAATCTGAAATTATCTAACCCGACCCATTTACTATTCACAATACTATCTATGAAACCATTACTGGTCATATGGTAGTCTTTAAAGGCGACCACATTCCCAAATACTGGAATGTAAAAGAATAGAATCAACCAGAGTGCCCCTGGTAAAACCATCAAGAGAAAGATCCAGTTATCTCTTAAGGTCTTTGAAAACTTTTTCATAATTTCCTCCCTTTTTATTCCTAAAAACTGATTTCATCGAATTTTTAGGTTTGATAACGATTACATTATTAGTATACTCCTATTTGAAGGCTAGGTTAAACTACTAATTATAGAAAAAACTCCACAAATTATTTTTTGTGGAGAAGTTTTTTATAAGAAATAGGTTTCACGAGAAACACTCTGAACAAGGGACACTGTTCTTGTTTTTATACTCAATGAAAATCAAAGAGCAAACTAGGAAGCTAGCCGCAAGCTGCTCAAAGCACTGCTTTGAGGTTGCAGATAAAACTGACGAAGTCAGTAACATCTATACGGCAAGGCGAAGCTGACGTGGTTTGAAGAGATTTTCGAAGAGTATTAAGTCGTATAAATCGTCGATGCGGTCGCAATAGTGTGCCACTGGTTGGCTGTAGTTGCTGCGAAATCCTTGTCTGCGTAGAAGTCAGTAAATGGTAGGATTTCAACTTCTAGCTCGTCGATGCGGTCAATCTGACCTGCCAGATAAGCCTCTATACGGCTTTCTGCTCGTTTGATACGTTGCAAGAGTCCGCCCATACGGATATCGACCGTATCTAAACCAAAGACCTTGTTTTCTTTCAGCCATTGGTGGCTAAAGAGAGCATGGAAGTTTTCAATCTCGCTTCTGAGTTTTGGTAATTCTTGTCTGGCGATTTCTTGCAGACTTTCTTTATCGTTTGTTTGGTAGGCCTGACGGATGCGTCGTCCCACATCCACTTTGCTACTTAAAATCTGGTTCAACTGGGCCTGAGTTTCAAATAGGTAGGCATAGTTCCCAGCTTTTTCTTTGATTTCAACAAGCGTCTCAGCTGCCTGAGCAAAGTGCGGTTTGTCCTGTTCAGGTGTCATGTGTCTGTCAAGAATCGGGCAGAGAATATCCTGATAAAAGACATAGCGGTTGGGATTGATCCCACTGAGATTGCCTGGTAGGTCTGGCAAGAGGTTGGCTAGGTCAATCTGCATAAATTCCTCAACTGATAGACCTGTATTGGTCTTGAAGTGAGCAGACAAACGGTCTAGGTCATTGCGGTAGCTGAGCTCTGCCCAGATTTGCAGACTTGGTAGGATAGAGAATTGGGCTGTTTCACCACCATTATCCCCCCAACCTGTCACAATCACTTCTTTGATATCATTGACACGACAGGCTTTGTTGGCCTCGATAGCCACTAGACGGCTGAAATGGTTGTGTGGGGTAAAACCAATCCACTTCCAAGCACCACCTGCAAAGGCGATATCTTGGCTAATCTTGTGGTGATTGCAGAAATTACGATTGTACTTTTCTTCGCTATCTTGGTAATAATCCCAATAAACCAAGGTTACACGATCTTTGAGACGGTCTAGGTAGACACGAGTTTCCTCAGGAATTTCCACATCGCGGTCGTACTGGCCATCTGCTGACATGAGTTTGAAGAACATGTCACTCCACATTTGGCAGTGGAAACCATACTTGTCTGCAATATCCAACACACGCTCCAAGTGTTGGCACATGAGGAGACTACGGTCCACAACACCGTTCAGAATGAGGTAGCGCCCCAAACCAACCAAGTGAGCCTCGTCCATCCCGATATTGACCTTGCGAGTCTGCAGTTTAGATAGCGTCGCAAACATGCCATCAATCAGGTCATAAACCTTTTCTTCGCCGATAAGGAGAATATCCTCCACATCACGGAGTTCTTGCACTTCCTTAACCCCCCATTTGACGAAGGCCGACAAGTGGGCTAAGGTCTGGATACAAGGCACAAAGGTCATGTCAAACTGCTGGGCGTAGGCTTCTATTTCCTGCAACTCCTCAGCCGAGTAAGCACCACGGAAATAACCAAAGTAAGGTTGTCCCTCAATCTGATAAGTATCTTCCATGTAAAGCTCAAAGGTTGAGTAGCCCATGAGAGCCAAGACTTCAATCATCTGTTTGGCAGAAGCCACATTTAGTACTGCATTTCGCGAACAGTCTGCCATGTAGGCCAACTCTTCGTAAGCAGCTTGTTCTTCAATCTCTACCTTATCACCTTCTACTAGAGCTGTTGCCAACAAGGACAAGGCGCGGTAAAGTTGGTGAGGTTTGCGATAGGTTAGTTGATAATGTCCATCCTCACCCTTGATAGAGATAGAGGCTTGGTCAGACTGAGCGACTGCAATTTCCACATCCGGTAAAGAGATATGCTTTGTCAGCAAGTCGATTGCCTGAGTTTGTTTGGGACTAAGTCCTGTAAATCTTACCATTGGTTTTCCTCCTGCAACCAGTTGACAAAGGCACCATAAAGATTGGCATCTGCATGATAGGTGCAAGCTTGGATAACAGGTGTGACCGTGTATTCTTCGTAGGTTTCGACAAATGCATCAACAGCTTTTTTGACGCCTTGGATAAAATCTGGATTTTGACTGATAGAGCCTCCCAGACTAATGACATCTGGATCGATTAGATACTGGATATTGAGCAATCCTTGCGCCAGATTACGGTTCATGCGCAAAATAGCTTCTTGACAAAGAGCGTTGCCTGCTGCGGCCTCTTGGTAAATCTTGCGACCATCCCAGTCAGTCTGACCAGATTTTTCAATTACGTAGCGAACCATGTTTCCTGTAGAAGCTAGTTGCGACCAGTTGTTGAGCTTTTCTGCTGGTTCAATGGTTGTCATATAGCCAAACTCACCACCTAAGCCGTGGCGACCACGGTGAAGTTTGCCATTGATAATCATAGCTCCGCCAATTCCTGTCCCAATCACGACACAGGCTGCATTTTCAATCTCTGGGTGAGCCAGCAGTTCACTAAGTCCAACACAGTTGGCATCATTTTCTAGATGGACAGGTAGCTGATGATGAGCAAACGTCTCATACCAAGAAAAGCCATGGATGTAAGGCACAGCACTGATTCCCTCAATCACACCTGTTTCTTGATTGACCGCGCCTGGAACGCTCATGGCAATGCCCTTATAATCTTTCTCTGCCAAGCATTGGTCTAGCCAAGTCAGTAAATCTTCTAGGGTTTCTGGTGTCGGTGTACTTGTCTTATCTAGTATTTTTCCATCAGGAGTCAGACTGGCAAACTTAATCCCAGTCCCTCCGATATCAATGGTTGCAATCGTCATATTTTCACCAAAAAAGGGACGAATCAGTAGTTAATCCTTACTCTTTCGCCCCTCCTTTCTATCTCATAGTATTAGTTATCAAACACTTTAAAACTGTTAAATGTCTTCTTTTTTAATCAATTCTGTACGAATTTCTTGTAGAGCCAATAGTCCTGAATGAACTGGATATGGTCGCTCAAGTAAGTCAAGAATGGTTTGTTGGTGTTCTGATATGCGCACATTTTCTTGACTCATATTGTAGTAACGGAGAACATATCCTTCTTCATTTTCCGCCACTTTAAAGGCTGTTGGGCAAACTTGTGGTAAGCTAAGTGCCGCATGACTCAAGAGGCTACCAGTCGCAGCAACACTTCCTTCTTGTTTAGCAACCTGAAGACTAGTGAATGGTGTTTGGAAGGCTTTAGCACGACGGAAGGCTGAGAAGCGTTCTTGTGCTTGGTGGCATTCAAGAGCATATTCGACTTCAAACTCACGCAAACACTGAGCCTCTGGTGTCGGGAAGTAACCCCAGTCACCTAGCTCACCTGAAGCACGAAGGATGGTCACTGCAATGGTATCGTCGCCAAGGATTTCATACTCGTGCAGTCCTTTATTGGCCACCGTCACTCCTTTTTCATCATCATAAAGGCTGACAAAGGCTTGTTGGTGTTGTGGATTTTCAGGATTTTCCCAAGAAGCAGCTGGTTTGTTTGGTCTTGTCACCACCTCATAGATGCTTTCAGAGTCATTGCTTGGACGCGTGTTATGAGTCTTAACCAAGAGACGGATACGGTGGTCCTTGGCAGTATTGGTAAAGCGAGTCTTGAAGCGGATTTGTGGATTGTCAACAAAGACGGTCATCTCTGTTTCCAGAGGAAGGGTTGCCAACTCTTCTGAGCGCCCAGCTTCACGCGTCATAAACTCGATGATGCCTCTTTGTTCCGCATCTAATTTTTCGTCTGCACTTACTGGAATTGTCAATTCATGCTTGAGCAAGATCTTGGCAAAACGAGCTGTATTTTCCAAGACTTCACAGCCTTTGAGTTCTGCGTAGATAGGCTCTGTTCCTTTTGGTTGGAAATAGATGTACTCATTTCCAATGTCACCACGGTCTTCAAAGCGAAGAACATCTTCATAAGCTTCATGAGTTGTCTTGTCATAAACTGTGATATTTTCATCCACACTGACCGTTACAAATGGCGTATCAATCACTCCGTTTTGGTAAATACCATCACGGTGTTCTTGTTTTCCTTCGAGCAATTGGAAGGTTGTCCAAGAGAGAGGTGCTAGATGAACAGGGACTGTCACGCGCACTTGTCGAGCGATACGAGCCTGGCGGAACTTGTCTTTTGGTAAATCATACTCAAAATTAGCTCCCAGATCTTCAATTTTCGCTTCTACAGCATGGCCTTCCAAGTCTTCGACACGGTAGTTTGGCAAGGTCAAGGCTGCCATCTTCTTATAGCCTTCTGTTGGGTGCAATTCCTTGAAATCACAAATCGCTACATCAATCACTGTGCTGACAGTGTCAACCTTGTCATGCAAGCCTGTATTGATAACTGTAAAGAGATGGTCGCTTTGGGCTTCCTGAGTTGCAATTTTACCCTTCCACTCGTTGAGAAGATTGGTCTTAACGAAGTTTCCGACTTGGTTGACCTTGGCAAAACGTGTCTCCATCTCACGGTGAACCTCGTCAATACTACAGCCACAGATACTATCATGGGGCGCATTTTGTAGAAGGACTTTCCAAGCATAGGTCAACTGGTCCTTGTGGTTATGTCCACCAGTGATGACCGTCAATGGTTCCACGACTTGTTCTAGGAGGTTACTATTTTCTTGGAAAGCTTGTTTGAGGTAAATACGGGATGAAGAAGTGTTAGCAAGTGTGTACCAACCGTCTGTTTCCTGACTGGTCAACTCACCTGTAACCGTAGATAGTTGCTCCGGCAGAGCACTTTCTACTGCGTGGATATAGTCATCAAATGAACTATGCACAAAGGTCACATCTGGGAAGAGTTCATTTGCCACACGAATGGCCTCACTCAGATTTCTCTGTACTGGCTGGTGGTCACATCCGTTCATCATCAACCATTGGTTGGTCGAAGCATAGTCACGCACGTCTGCCAATTTTTGTTTCCAGAAGGTCAAGGCCTCGTCTTTATCCACTGGAATTTCATTTCCATTACTGTACCAGTTGGCAAAGAGGATACCGAGGACACGACTTCCGTCTGCACCCTGCCAGTACATTTCTGAAAACTGGGAAGTGAACTGCTCATCTTCGAGAACTTGGTTGTCAAATCCAATCGGCTTCACACCACGCCCAAAGGCTGCCACGTGAATGCCTGATTTCTGAAGGATTTGAGGAGCTTGTCCCATATTTCCAAAGGTATCTGGGAAGTAACCAATCTGGGTTGATTTGCCCCATTTTGCACATTCTGCTTGACCAATCAAGGTATTGCGGACGTTGGCTTCACTTGAAATCAAGTAATCATCCTGCAAGATGTAAAAGGGACCAATTTTGAGTTTGCCTTCGTCAATGTAACGTTGGACCTTGTCGCGATTTTCAGGGCGAATTTCCAAATAGTCATCGAGGACAATGGTTTGTCCATCTAAGTGGAAACTCTTGAACTCAGGGTCATTTTCAAAGAGATCAAAAAGATTGTCAAACAATTCCACCAACTGCATCCGGTGGCTTTCAAAAGGCAAGTACCACTCACGATCCCAGTGACTATGTGAGATAATATGTACAACAACATTTTCCATGAGTTAAACCTCATTCTAACTTAAATTTAAAAATATATTTGTGATTCTTTACCAGAATCTGTTGAGCGATAGCTCACTAGCGAATATCCAGGTAATCCAAGACTAACTCACAGAACATCATGTTGGCCCAAGAGAACCATTCGCGAGAGTAGAGCGTTGGATCATCTACGTGGAAGCTTTCGTGCATGACACCTGTGCCACCATCGCAGGCAACGAGCTGATCGAGCAAGAATTTCTTCTCCGCCTTATCTCTTGTTGTCAAGCCTTGGATAGAAAGGGCAATCGGCCAGATATAGCGATAGAAGGTATGAGAACTTCCGAGTCCGCTAGCATATTCTCCTTGGTAGAAGTATGGATTTTCAGGGCTCAGAATGGTACGACGAGTTGCTTGGTAAACCTCATCGTCAATTGCACAGTAACCAAGATATGGAGCAGCCAGTAGACTTGGTACGTTTGGATCATCCATAATGCTAGCATTTCCTAGACCATCCACTTCAAAGGCGTAAATCTTTTCGCCCTTGCTATTGGTGGTGTAGGCGTAGTTTTCGATCCCTTCTTGGATCTCTGCTTGCAGACGTTTAGCGTCTGCGATGACACTCTCGCTATCAGCTAGATTCAATTCTGCAAAGATTTCTTGGACATAACCCAAGACAACGACTGCAAACATATTGGATGGAATCAAATAGCTATACTGACAGCAGTCATCACTTGGTCGGAAGGCTGACCAGGTCATTCCTGTCACGGCAAAGTCAGGACCAAAACCATCATTTACCAGTGTATCTTCCTTGCGGTCTGTATCCCGAATAAAGCGATATGGAGAGTTGTTGTGGTCCTGCTCTACTGTCCAGAGATGAAGGATTCCCTTGGTCGCTGTGACAAAAGTGTCATCAAACTGACTGGTCTCACCAGTCTCTTTCCAAAGGAGATAAGCCAACTGCAAAGGATAACAAAGCGAGTCCACCTCATACTTACGCTCCCAGATCCAGCCGTTAAGGTCGGTGTGATCAGTCTCATGGTGCCCCTTCCAATTCTCCTCAATGTTAAAGGAGTTGGCATAAGGATCCTTGAGCACCAAGGTCATCTGACGCTTTACCAAACCTGCAATGGTCTGACGTAAGAGAGAATCTCTTTTAGCCACATGAAGGTAGGGTCTGAGTTGGGCAGTCGAATCCCGAAGCCACATGGCAGGAATATCCCCTGTCAATACAAAGGTTGAACCATCTTCTAGAATCTCAACCGTATTGTCCAAGGTGTCGGTATAGCAACGCTCAAAGACATCCACCCACTCCGGATGGTCCTTGGCGCGCTCCGCTACCTCATCTAGCCATTTTCTAACAATTTCTTTCGAATAAATCATCGTGCAATTTCCTCTTTCAAACAAGTTTCATGTTCAGTATATAGTTTTTGAGACAGAAAATACATACACAAATGATAGTCATTTTTCTACAAAATTGCTTACTTTCGAACCTCCTCTCTAAAGGTCTCATTTTTCTGATATAATGTAGAAAAATAGCTAAAGGAAAGACCATGAAACTACTACTTGAAACCATCGATACCCGCTTTGGGACCGCTAGCAAGCATGCCTTTTCTCGAGGAAATACCCTGCCCTACACGGGCGTTCCTTTTGGGATGAATTACTTTGTGCCCCAGACCAGTAACCAGGAGGGAGCTTGGTTTTTCGATCCACATCTGCCCGTCTTTCAGGGGATTCGATTGACCCATCAACCAAGTCCTTGGATTGGCGACTATTCTTGGCTACTCCTAACACCTATCACAGGCCAGATTGGTGGAGACGGTCTCTTTCATCGTCAGTCTTCCTATGATATGGATAAGTCCTCTTTCCAACCTCATTATCTGAAGATTTTATCCCTACGCTATCAGATTGAAACCCAGCTCACACCAACTTGCTATGGTGCCTCTATTCGTTTAGAGCAAAAGCAAGGCAAAGCCCTCGCCCTCTACCTTCACGCAGCAGATGAATTGACAGTGGAGCAAGTGGATAAGAGGAATCTTGCCCTACGACAAGAAGGTAAAACAGAGACCAATAAAAATCCGCTGATACTGTTTACTGCTCTACAAATGAATACGGATATTCTTGCTGTCAGCCAAGAAGGTGGAGACTGGCGAATTGACTTAGCAAGTAGTCAAGCCGAGATTCAACTAGCAACTTCTTTCATATCGCCTTCTCAAGCTCTGCTTAATCTACCTCAAGAGAATTTTGATAGCTGTAAAGCAAGTGCGAAAGCGGACTGGGAAAACCTCCTCCATCGTTTTGATATTATGGAGACAGGAGAAGCTGACCGAACCTTCTTTGATCACTGCCTTTACAGACTCTTCCTCTTCCCACAGACTTTTTATGAGGTTGATGAATCAGAGCAAGCCATCCACATGGATCTGGCTACTGGTACTGTCAAGCCTGGCGTCCTCTTTAGCAACAATGGCTTCTGGGATACCTTCCGCACCACCTTCCCTCTCTTTGCCCTTATTATACCAGAACACTATCACCGCTTTTTAGAAGGTTTCCTCAATAGCTACCGCGATACTGGATTCCTTCCAAAATGGCTGGCTCCAGATGAACGTGGTATTATGCCTGGTACTCTATTGGACGGCATTATCGCAGATAGCGCCTGCAAGGACATGGTCCCCGACCTAGAAAAAGAACTCCTCCAAGCCATGCTTGAAACAGCCAGCAAGTCTGACCCTCTCGGCATCAATGGTCGCCATGGCCTAACTCAATACCAAGAGTTAGGCTACCTCTCTACTGACCACCACGAAAGCGTCAGCCATACCCTAGACTACGCCTATAGTGATTTTTGCATCGCTAGCTGTGCCGAAAAGCTTGGTCAGAATGACATCGCACTGACTTATAAGGTTGCGTCACAAAATTACCGCAATCTATTTGACACTGCGACAGGCTACATGCGAGCGCGAGACAGCCAAGGCAACTTCCGCCCTGACTTTTCTCCTTATAGTTGGGGACGAGACTACGCCGAATGCTCTGCCATTCAAACGACTTTAGGCATCCTCCACGACATCCCAGGCTTAATCCAACTGATGGGCGGAAAAGAAGCCTTCAGCAATTATCTATTGAAAGCCTGTCAGGATGCTCCTCTCTTTGAAACGACTGGCTATGGTTACGAGATTCACGAGATGAGCGAGATGGCTACTGCTCCCTTTGGACAAGTCGCCATTTCCAACCAACCTAGTTTCCACATCCCTTATCTCTTCCGCTACAGTGACTACCCTGACTACACTGCTCTTCTCATCAAGTCGATACGTCAGAAAGCCTTTCACCCAAGTTGGCAAGCCTATTCTGGCGATGAGGACAATGGTAGTCTCTCTGCTTGGTACATCTGGTCGGCTCTTGGATTCTACCCGACCTGTCCGGGTAAGCCCAGCTATGATCTCGGAGCCCCTCTCTTTGACCACCTCCGTATCTACCTAGCTAAGGAAAATAAATGGCTGGATATCCATGCCGAGCAAAACTACAGCCATTTCAACTTTGTCAAAGAATGCCGATTGGACAATAACCCAGTATCTAGCATTCAACATCAAGACCTCTTAAAAGCTGAGCAACTGACCTTCACTCTCAGCTGGCTACCAAATCACTCATAACCAAAAGAACCTTTGCATCGCGCAAAGGTTCTTCTTTTATGAAACTTGGACCTGAAGCTGGTCAACAAGCTGCCCATCTACCGTCAGATTCAGATAAAAATCTAAGCTTTTATCTCCTGCAAAATACAAGGTTGGTATCGTCAGCTTTTTTTCAATCTCACCAGCTTGAAACGTAAGGACTTGAATCTCGTCCCGATAGGCGACACCATGCACACCCGTCCCTGGTTGAATCGAAATCTTAGCTTCTAAAGGAATACTAGATTCTCTGCGCTTCACTGTAAAGTGGACATTTTCTCCCTTTGCCACAGCTAGACTGCTCTCAGAAAAATCTAGATCCTGAGAGTTTGCTTTTTTCGAAAAGGCAGGCGTTTTATAGAGAGAAATCTTAGTTAACAAAGGCAAAGCCTGTGCCTCTGTAATGGTCACGCGTATCTTCTGCGCCTCAACTACTGTTCCTCGTAAAAGACGTTTGTAGCCAACAGTATAGCCAAAACCAAACTCCTGCCAGACACCATCCAACTCTACCTGAACACGGAAAGCAGAGATGCGTTGCCCCAGCTTCAAATCTTCTCTTAACTCAATCACATCAAAAGCTTTAGGAGCCCCTAAATCGAATTCTAATTGGATTGGCAACTCTGAATCACTTGCCCATGAACTAGTTTCCAGTCCATCTGTCAGATGATGACAGGCAAATTCTGGTGATAGAGCAGGGCCAGATACCTTGGCTCCCAGAGCCAAATCTTCTTTATAGAGTTCGTCACGGTAGGCAGCAAATTCATAGAGACACTGGATATCCTTTTCGTCAAAGAGTCCATCTTTATTAGGCGGAATATTGAGTAAGAGAGGTGTTCCCCGCCCTACCGAGTGAAAATAAATCTCGACCAACTCCTCGAGAGACTTAGGATCCTGATCCTCATGATAAAACCAGCCTGGGCGAAGAGAAACATCTGCCTCACCGATTGAAAATAGCGTCCCCAAGGGGTCTCCGTTCTGTAGATAATCTAATTCCGCCTCTGTTCCTAACTGGTCTGGCTTGACTTTTTGCCACAAGGGTTCCCCTGCATAGCCTCGTTCATTTCCAATCCAGCGAATACTAGTTCCCTCAGTTGAGAAAATCAAACAATCGCCCTGCAAGTCACGAATGGTTTCAAACCAGGTCTCAAACTCATAGTTGACCTTCTGGGCCCCTTCGCCTCGAGCACCATCCATCCACACCTCAGTGAACTTACCGGCATTCCCATAGGCAGGATTTGACAAGATTTCCTTCAATTGAGCCAGATAGTAGGCATTGTAGTCCGCTTCTCGGTCCACGTGATAGAGGGGACTGTGAGCATCCCAAGGAGACAAATACACTCCCATGTCCATGTCAAACTCAGTTGCAGCTTGGGAAACTTCAAGGAGCAAGTCCCCCGCTCCTTTCCTCCAAGGACTAGCCTTGACCGAATAGTCTGTATGTGCTGTCGGGTAGAGCACAAATCCATCGTGGTGCTTGACCACCAAAATCAGTTTTTTAAAACCTGTTTCTTTGAACACCCGAACCCATTCACGCGCATCCAACTTGGTCGGGTTAAAGCGCTCAGGATCCTCCTGCCCTGTCCCCCATTCCTGGTCATAAAAGGTATTAGGACCGAAGTGGATAAAGGCTGCTAGCTCATCTCCCAGATAAGTTAGCTGGGCCTGACTTGGTAATGGTCCATGCGGTTTTATTTTTGTCATCATCTCATATCTCTTTCTCTTGTTCACAAAGTTATCCACAACTTGTGGATAAGAAAACATTCCTAAAAACTAGTCTTTTCAGACTCCAGCTCTTAGAATTGGAAACCTTCCCCCTAAACAGACCTTTGTCAAATAGCTTTATACTAGGGTTTCTACTAGCTTTCTAGAAAGTCACTAGTATACGGAACTATTATCAGAATACTTCAACACCATGGATTAGATATCATTCTTCCTCAGACTTATCCACAGACTGTGAATAAGCTATTGTTCCAGACCGCTCTCTCCTTGACTATAACAAAAAGCGATAGTAGCGTCAATATGATTAAGATCCCTTCCTAAATCCCCTGAAAAGATTCTATAATTTGTACAATCGTAGCTTTTGCATTCGTCAGCCAGTTAGAAGTAGCCAGTAGAAAATGACTTCTTTATCACATTGTGAACAGCACAACTGCGGTACCATAACGCCCACAACCTATTCAGAGATAATCATTTCTAGCAAAAAATCCCGCAGATTTGCGGGATCTTCTCTTGCATCAATGCGCCAACATTTCTTGGGCGATTTCTTGGCCAGATAGATTATCTGGGTAATAAGTTGGCCAGTTATCCATCTCTTCAAAGAGAGCTTCTTGGCTAGTACCTCCAAAGAAGATATGGAAATGTTCTGCCTTAACTGGGGCGATATTGTGGTCACTAAACTGAACATACTTGAACTGTCCAGCATCTGCATCTGTCGCTTCAAAGAGGAAGCGCACGCCACGATTGCCTTTCTTATAAGTCAAGATTTTCTTGCCGACATACTTGTAGGTGAATTTCTTGCTTTGGCCACCTTGGATGAATTCCATAGTGTTATCCGTGATGTTGATCTTGGTCACATCTGTCTGATAGCCTTTTCTATAGTAGTCCTTATACTCATCCTTGGTCATCTTGCCAGTCAACTTAGCCTTGTAGTCAAAGACTTGATCAAAAGTTCCATCTTCAAGGAAAGGATAGACAGACTGCCAGTTACCTGCATAGTCACTCAAGGTACGATCTTTGACGTCTGCATCCTCAAAGTAACCATTGTGAACTGTCTTGGTGTTTTCTTCCTTTTCTGGCTCGATTTCTGGTCCTTCTTGGTCTGTTGTTTGCTTCAAAGCCTTGAGGTTTTTCTCCATCACGGAGATATAGTCCTCACCGGCCTTGGTTGCTTCTTCTGTCAGACTTTCTAGCGGATTGAGCACATCTAGTTTGACACCCGTTTCTTTGGAAAGGGTATTGGCAAGGGCTTGAGAGGCATTCTCTTCAAAGTAGATATAAGAAATCTTGTTTTTCTTGATATACTCTGTCAACTCTGCTAAACGAGCTGCTGATGGTTCTGCGTCTGGTGAAAGACCTGAGATTGATACTTGCTTGAGACCGTAGTCCAAAGCAAGGTAGTTAAAGGCAGCATGCTGGGTCACAAAGCTCTTTTGTTTAGCTTGAGACAAGCCATCTGTGTAGGCCTTGTCCAAGGCTTGTAACTTCTCAATATAGGCAGCTGCATTCTTCTCAAAAGTCTCTTTTTTATCAGGATAATCTGCTGACAAGCTGTCACGGATATGCTCTACCAGTTTGATGGCGCGTGCTGGTGAAAGCCAAACGTGGGGATCGTAGTCATGATGGTGACCTTCACCCCCGTGATCATGACCTTCCTCTTCTTCCTCACCTCCTGGTAGGAGCAGCATATTGCCTGTCGCCTTGATAGTCTTAACTTTTTTCTTATCCAAGGATTCTAGCAATTTGGGAACCCAAGTTTCCATGTTTTCATTTTCATAGACAAAGGTATCTGCGTCTTGGATTTTGGCAACTGCCTTGGCGGAAGGTTCGTAGTCGTGAGGTTCTGTCCCAGCACCGATTAGAAGTTCTACATTAGCGGTATCTCCTGCGACTTGCTTGGTAAATTCATAGACAGGGTAAAAGGTTGTCACGATATTTAATTTCCCATCTGCCTGTTTTTGATTGGAACAAGCTACTAAGAATACTGTCACAAGACTTGCCAAAAGGAAGCTAAGTTTTTTCATTTTCGTCTCCTATTTGATATAACGCTTGAGTAGACTGACTAATAAAAAGACAGCTACAAAGATAATGGTAATACTAGCGCTGGCAGGTGTTTCCGCATAGTAGGAAATATAGAGACCTGCTACCATTCCCAAAAAGCCAATCGCACTAGCTAGTAACATAACGGATTTGAAGTTTTTCCCCAGACGAAGGGCAATACTAGCTGGCAAGACCATAATGGTTGACACTAACAAAGCTCCTGCAGCTGGAATCATGAGGGCAATGGCCACCCCTGTCACCATGTTAAAGAGGATAGACATAGTGCGGACAGGTAGCCCATCTACAAAAGCCGTGTCCTCATCAAAGGTCAGGATGTACATAGGACGTAAGAACAAGAAAGTCAAGAGCAAAACGACTGTAGCAATGACAAAGAGGGCAAGGACCTGCTCTTCACTGATAGTCACAATCGAACCGAAGAGGTATTGATCCAGACTCATGGAACTCGAACTTTTCCCCTTACTCATCACGATAAGGGAGACTGCAAGCCCTGTCGACATGAGGATGGCAGTCCCGATTTCCATAAAGTTCTTGTAAACCGTACGGAGATACTCCAGAAAGACCGCAGCTATCAAGACAATGACAATGGTCGAAATAGTTGGAGAAATCCCCAAAACCAGACCAAAGGCAACCCCTGACAAGGAAACGTGACTGAGAGTATCACTCATCAAACTCTGACGACGTAAGATAAGGAAGGTCCCAAGAACTGGTGAAAAGAGACTCATGGCAATGACAGCCAAGAAGGCCCGCTGCATGAAGTCATAGGATAACAAACTAAGCATGTTCCACCTCCTGGTCGCTTTCGTGAACGTTAAAACAACGCCACGGCGAGTCTTGGTTACGCACTAGATGGATATTGCGGTCTGCATAGGCCTTGACCTCCTCTGGATCATGCGTAATCATCAAAACGGCCTTACCATGATGGTGAGCACTGTGGTGCATGAGTTCGTAAAATTCATTTTTGCTCCCTGCATCCATCCCTGTCGTCGGCTCATCCAAGACAAAGATATCTGGGTCAGAAGCAAACATCCGTGCAATAACCGCCCGTTGCTTTTGCCCACCAGAGAGGGAACCAATCCGTTTATCACGGTGTTCCCACATACCAACTGAGTCTAGACTAGCCTTGATATGCTCCTCATCGTGGGCATTCAAACGACGGAACCAGCCCTTTCGCGGATAGCGACCCGACTTGACAAATTCATAAACCGTACTTGGAAAACCAGCATTAAAACTAGCAATCTGCTGGGGAAGATAAGCTATCCTAAGCTTTTTCCCATGAGTGTTTGTCTTTGAGATGGTTACCTTGCCAAATCTCGGCTGCAAGATGCCCAGACTAGCCTTGATAAGCGTCGTCTTGGCAGCCCCATTTTCACCAGTCAGGGTGACAAACTCCCCACTATCAACACTGTAGTTGATATGCTCGAGGACAGGTTCTTTGTCATAATAGAAAGACAAGTCCTCTACTGTAATATACCGCATTATTTGATTTCTCCTACTAAAGCAGTTAAAAACCGCTGGATGACTTCTTGTTCATTTGGAGTAAACTGATTTGCTACTTGTTCATAGGCTGAGAGCGTGTGTTCATGATGATGGTGGTGTTCTGCCGCTACTGGTCGAGCTAGCTCTGTCAGTTGATAAAAAATCACACGCGCATCCTTGGGATCTCTGGATGTCTCTAACATGCCCTCTTTGACCAAAGACTTGATAGCTTTGGTCACTGCCGCCTGACTGACATTGAGACGACGAGCCAACTCCGAGTTAGTTAAGGATTCTTCTGACAAGAGCATGAGGATGTGTTCCTGAGTATTGGTCAAGGCTACATCACTGGTGCAATGCCCGATCAGAATTTCATGCTGGTTCTCAGATCTCAAGATCACCTCGTTTAAAAAGTTATCGATTTCCTGTGCAAGCTGTCTCATGTGTTACTCCTTCCCTAGCTATCTTTTCGTAAAAAACATAGATAGCCACAGATTCTTTACTGGTTAATTATATCATAAACCAAAAAAGAGTCAAGGGAAAAAGGCGTAAAAACGTTTCCCTAGACTCTTCTAGATGTGAAATTTAACCTATTTTAGCTTTGGTTTTCTGCTCGATAAGATACCTGCCAGACCAGCTACCATTCCCATCAAGAGCAAGAAGATGGATTGTTCACTTCCTGTATTTGGGAGAGCTTTTTCTGAGACAACTGCCTTCTTGCTAAATTGACCTGCCACCTCATAAGTCAATGGCACATTCGTAGTCGCATCGCTAGCAGCTGCATTCGTTTGAGGCGTTTCTGCTGGTAGACTAAAGTTTTTAGAATCCACAGAAATCGTCCGTGAGTTCGGATTGATCTTTTCATACTGAGTCAAATCAGCGGTTTTCAGATAATCTTCAAAGGCAGCATCCATAGAAGGACCTTCTTCTCGCGCACCACCTAACATCGTGTAGCCATCGCCACCCGCAGCTAAGAAATCATTAGTTGCAAGATAGTATGTTTTTGCGAGGTCTAGAAGATCATAACGACCAGTTGTGCGGTTTTTGACCTGGATGCCCAAGACACGTTTACCTGATGGTAGATTGGTATCATAGTAGACCTTCACACCTGAAACTTGCAAGAAGCCACCACTTGGTTCTAGCAATGGTTGTCCGTTCTCATCCAAGACCTTCTTGCCATCCTTATCGACCTGCAAGATAGATCCGAGTGATTTTTCAAACATATCCAATACTTGTTGCCCAGTCACTTGGATTTGTGAGATGGTATTTCCAAATGGAAGAACGGCAATGACATTTCCTTTCGTAATCGGTTTGCCTTTTGCAATAGTTTCACGCAAGCCACCACCATTTGTAACAGCAATGTCAGTCGGATGACTAAATCCTGTCTGACCATACTGATAGAGGGAGTCCGCTACGACGTTTCCGAGGTTAGTTTCACGAACCCGAACATTTTCACGATCGCCGTTGAGTTCTACAGGACTGTTTGAAACGACTTCAACAGCATTTTCAGCATCGTATTTTTGTTTAATGTCTTTGACTAGTTTTTCAACTGTTGGATTGGCTGGTAATTTTTTAGCATCAGCAGCCGGAATCTGAGTTGGATTGCCCAAAAGCTGACGTGATTTGTAGGTGATTTTTCCTACATTATGAAGGTAGCTTCCTGTCTGGTTATAGGTAACATTATCTCCATAAGTCGTTGATTCTACTGTATGAGAGTGACCGTCGATTACTGTTACGCGTTTCCCTTTCAAACGAGGATTTTTAGACAAGGCTTCTGCCAAAGTTGAACCACGCCATTCGACTGGAGTTGTAGTATCCACACCCAAGTGAGCCAGCACAACATAGTGTTTGTAGTCCTTACCTTCTGCACGAGCCTTGGCTTGAACTTCTTCGATGACCTTATTGACTTCAGAGATTGGATCTGTAAAAGTTACTCCTTTGACATTTTTAGGGTGAGTTTTGGTAGCTGTTTCAGGTGTTGTCACGCCGATTACAACAAACTCATCACCTTCCACAGTCTTATCTTTATCAACGATTGTAGAAGCTTCAAAGAGACGAGCACCATTGACGTAGGTATTTGAGCTAAGTAATGGGAATTTCAAGATTTCCTTGTATTTTTTAGCTTCGTCCAAACCAAAGTCAAACTCATGGTTTCCTACTGCCATGGCATCATACTGCATCTGATTGAGAATTTCAGCGCGTGCTTCACCCTTTGTAGAGTTGGAAATCGGTAAACCTTGGAAGGCGTCTCCAGCATCTACGACGAGAGTCGTTTGATTTGATTTCGCGCGTTCCTGCTCGATGACAGTCGCTAGCTTAGCATCTCCAATAACTCCCTTTTCCTCTACGATACGACCGTGAACATCATTGGTGTGCAAGATAACGGTGTCTTTTTCTTCGCTTTTAGGAGATTCAACAGGAGCTTCCTTTGCTTCCGCCGATTCAGCACTTGTGAGACTTGCCACCTCTGTTGTTGGAGCTACAGGAGTTTCTGAAGTTGCTGGATTTGCTACGACTGCAGGACTTTCTGCAGGGGTAGCTGCTTCTTCAGCATAGACTTGTCCAGCTAAGAAGGCTGGAGCTAACAGGGCTGTCGACAAGACAGGTAACAAAGAACGTTTGTTCATTTTAAAATCCCTTTCTTTTCTTCTTTTCTATTACATTATACGCTATTTCTGAAAAAATTTAAACTTTTGACCTATTTCTCTCTCAAATATTCGCTATTTAACAAAAAAACTTGAACCAAAAAGTTCAAGTTTTTTCTTAATCTATTGAAAATCTTTGATCTTTCCATCATAGGTCGCCCAGTCCTTGCTGAAGAAGCGGTCATTCATTTTATAGTCTGGAGCTGGGGTCGGATCCGTTAAGAAGGGATTGACAACCTTATCAAAAGCTAGCCAACCCAACCAACCAATATGAATCGTATCCTTGACAAAGTAGGGATCTCCACCTTTTTTAGAAAAGTCAGCAATGTTGGTGAAACCCTGACTTTCTAACTGGTAACGAATTTTTTCAACAGCATGTTGGTACATTTCCTCGCTGAGCCCTGTATGGGCCACCCATTTTTTATTGACAGGCTGGATCACAAAAAGAACATTGACCTTTGATTTGGCAAATTGATTGAGAACCAACTGCAAATCATTGTATTCAGACGACTTGAGGAAATTGTAATTTTTTTGATAGCCCTTATACTTCTCGAGGTAGTCTTTCACCTGAGTCTTATAAAATTGATTTTCAATTCCCATATCGTTATTATTGGTATTGGCTTCTGCATCCTTTCGAGCAATTTTTTCTAACTCTTCATAAGAAAATTGATCCGGAAGATCTTTTAAATAGTTCTCCACATGTTCCTTGTACTTGAGTTTTCCTCGAATGGAAAATTGCCCAAATAGCGAAGCCTGACGCTCATTAAAACGTGCAAAAGCCTTGATAATAGCATGGTCGACCTCTGATAATTCCTCACCCTTTGACAGCTTCTCAACGATCCCCTTCATAGAGACTCCAGGATTTTGCTTTAAGAGACGTTTAGCTGCATGTTTGGCTGCTATATCTCCCGATTGATTCTCTAGAAAGGCTGTCAACTGATCGTTGTTAAAGTAGTTTTGGAAGAATGCTGGTTCATAGTCCTCCTCTGTAAACCACTGAGGCGAAATGACAAATACCGCCTGCTTTTCCTCGATTTCTGGCAAGATCTGCTGCATGCCGAAATACTGATTGAGAGAAGCTGCTCCTGCTTGCCCCAAAAAGTAAGGACGGTAGGGACGGCTATACTTCTCCGCCAAGACCGCTGGGTGCATGCTATCAAAACGAATCCACTCACTTGAGCCAAAAAAGGGAATAAAGCGCATATTTGGTTCCGTAAAGGCTCTCACTTTTTGACTTCTCTCTTTAAAACTTTCCGAACTAATCGCTGCCGCAGAATATTTCTCTTCCATCAAATTATGACTTGGATTGTTTGGATAGAAAAAGATTAGTAAGAAGACAAGAATACTAGCAAGAAGCAGAGGGCCAAAGATTAACCACAAGCGCTTAAGCATTCTGCAACTCCGTAATACCTTCTACGATTTTATTGGCTGTATTCCAGTCATCGCGACCGAACTCCGTCACTGGCACACGAATGTCAAAACGGTTTTCAATCTCAACAATCAATTCAACCGTTCCCATGCTATCCAAGACACCAGCATCAAAAAGATCTTCATCCATCATGTCAGAAACATCTTCCATAAACAACTCATCAATAATTTCAATAACTTCTGATTTGATATCCATTTTAATATCCTTTTATTTTTTAAACCACAAATCATTCAAAAATCCAGAAAAGATTAAGAATGAAACCATCACGACATGGAAGGTGACAACCATGCCAAGCAACTGAATCCAGCGATTCTCAGGTAAGGAACCCTTTCCAGCTTTTTTCCGTTCTTTATTGAGCGCTTTTTTCTTACGAAGCCAAGCGTCATTGATGACCAGCCCAATCCCATGGAAAAGTCCATAGGCGATATAGTACCAGGTCACACCATGCCAAAAGCCCATAATCAGCATATTGAGAATATAGGCTACACTTGAGGTCACATTGCGATTTTTAAAGACCTTCTTTCTGGTCAACACCATGACCATCCGCATAAAGACAAAGTCACGGAACCAGAAAGACAGACTCATGTGCCAGCGATTCCAAAACTCTTTTAAATCCCTTGACAAAAAGGGCTTGTTAAAGTTGATCGGACTATGAATACCCATCAAGTTTGAAATGGCTAAGGCAAACATAGAGTAGCCCGCAAAATCAAAGAAGAGCTCCAGACCAAAGGTGTACATGACCGCTAAAGCGTAGAGATTAAAGAAACCACCAGTCTGCAGGGCCAAGTTCTTTAAAGGAGGTAGCAAAATCTCTCCTAGAATATGGGCCAAGATAAACTTGTAGAGAAAGCCAAGCATGATATACTTGACAGCCCCTTCTAGCATGTTCATTAACTCATCCCGTTCAGGAATGGTCTCATAATTTTCATTGAAGCGTTTAAAACGATCAATGGGACCACTCGAGAAAGTCGGCATAAAGAGAAGAAAACGTAAGAATTGCCAAATCGTTAAATCCTTAATGACACCGTCTCTTAACTCAACGATAACCCCAACAGCACGAAAGGTTAGGTAAGAAATCCCTAAAAATCCAAACAAAGATTGAGGTCCATGAATAGCAGGAGATACTTTCACAAAGACAATAGGCAATAGAGATAAAAAGCTAACTAGGTAAAATATCCATTTACTATCCCGTTGTTTCCTGTATCTTTTGTAGAAAGATACAAGAAGTACTTGCCAGATAACATAAAGAGTAAAAGCGCTTATTTGATCCGTCTTCCCACCTGTCAACATGGCTAGGATAAAGAAAAGACTAACAAGCACCTCGTACAAGGCAAAACGTTTCTTGAAAAAAAGACCGATAAAGATGGGCAAGGTCGCTCCGATGATGTATAGAAAATACTGTGGATTCCCATAAGGTTCCAAATGAGGAAGCTGTTTGAAAAATTCCATCATCAGCTGTTTACCTCATTGATCAAGCCCTTGATGTCAATCTTACCATTAGGAGTCAGCGGTAGGCTATCCCGATAAAGGAATTTAGACGGCATCATATAGGACATCATGATATCAGTCAAGTCTTCCTTGATAGCCTTGGTAATATCGATATCACGTTCAAACTGTTCACGAACACCGTCCTTTAGGATGACATAGGCCAATAGATTTTGTACCTTGTGGTCTTTGTTATAACGTGGGACAGCGACAGCTGATTCAATAAAGCGAGACTTATTGAGATTTTGAGAGACATCTTCAAGCTCAATACGATAACCATTAAACTTAATCTGGAAGTCCATCCGTCCACCGTAGAGAAGCAAGCCCTCATCTGTCATAGTTCCCACATCTCCTGTGTGGTAAGCTGGAAGACCTTCGAACTCAAAAAAGGCTTCTGCTGTTTTTTCAGGATTGTTCATATAGCCTTTTGAAACAGCTGGTCCAGAAATGATGATTTCTCCCTGCTCACCATTGGGAACTTTCTTACCTTCCTCATCAAGGATAAAGGTCGGAGAATCCGCCTTGGTATAGCCGATCGGTAGACGTTTCATAGTTTCTAGCATCTTATCTGTAATTGCCACTGCCGATAAAGCCACTGTCGCTTCTGTCGGGCCGTAGGCATTGATGATACGGGCATTTGGGAAACGCTCACGCAGTTTTTGAGCTGTTTTGACCGTCAATTCTTCACCATCAAAGTAGAAATGCGTGATTCCTGGCATTTTCTCACTATTAAAGTCTTCTGACAACATAGCCATATCCGCAAAAGAAGGCGTCGAAGTCCAGATAGCGATGGGCAAGGAAAAGATGGTCGCAAAGAGTTTTTTGAAGTCCTGAGTAATGGCTGAAGGAAGAGCGAAAAGTGTACCACCTAGTGCCAAGGTCGGCGCCCAGTACATAACAGACAGGTCAAAAGAATAAGGCGGCTGGGCCAGCATTTGTGGACAACTTGGCGTCGCAAATTCCTTGTCTGTAATCATCCAGTTGGTAAAGCTGAGGAGATTGTCATGGGAGATCTGCACTCCCTTAGGCTTACCGGTCGTACCAGAAGTAAAGATAATGTAGTAATTATCATCTCCCTTGACTGGATGGTTCATCTCGTAGCTAGAAGCTTGAGCAAAAGCTTCATGGACTTGCTCTAAATTCAGCATCGGTATGCTAGTTTGCTCTAATGGAAAATTCGAGATGGCAATAATCAAACTTGGCTCTGCAACTTCTACGATAGCAGAAACTCGTTCCAAGGCCGAATGGCTGTCAATAGGAATGTAGGCATGACCTGACTTAGTTAGCGCTACAAAGGTAGCCAACATCTCATATTCCTGACCACCAAAAACGACGACTGGAGATTTTTCTGGCAAATTCAACTGATCAATGGCTGCAGCCAAACTATCCGAATCAACCTTCAAATCTCCATAAGTATGCTCTCGCCCCAAAACGTTGTAAACAGGATAACTAGCTTGTGTCTGAGCAAAGTGCTCAATCGTTTCAATCATATCAACTATGGGTTTATTTGACACAATAGGTTTTCTCCTTTGAGTTAAAATTCGTTATAGATAAAGCCACCTTGCCCCTGTCCAAGGTAACTAAAAAAATAAAGCAAACCAAGCAAAATAACGAAATACAGAAATGTTTGAGCAAAAAAAATATAAAATGTTCTCTTTTTTTTCATATTCGACTTCTTTTTTGTAAATTTTCAGAAAAGCTATGCAAATCAGCAATTACTGCCTTATCTTCCTAACATTTTACCACTTTATCAACCTTTTTTTCAACTGTTTACCATAACTTAAAAAATGGTTTTAGCTTATTTTAAGATAAGTTAAAATATTAATGTTTTGGTCATTAAAAAAGAGCCTGAGACTTCCATCTCAAACTCTATTGACAATAACTCTTTTATCTTAGAAAAGTGAAAATACGAGGACTGCCAAGGCTGCACCAATGATAGGCCCTACAACTGGAATCCAAGCATAAGACCAGTCTCCGTCTCCCTTATTTGGAATTGGTAAGATGCTGTGCATGATGCGAGGGCCAAGGTCACGAGCTGGGTTCAAGGCATAACCCGTTGTCCCACCTAGTGAAAGACCGATACCGACAATCAAGGTCCCCACTGCAAAGGTCCCTAATCCTGCCTGAAGGTCATAGAGACCCAAAGCAAAGATTGTCAATACCAAGACAAAAGTCCCAAGGATTTCACTAACCAAGTTGGATACTGTGTTCTTGATTGCTGGTCCAGTACTAAAGGTCGCTAGGATATTGCCTGCATTTTCTTCTGCCTCATAGTGTGGTTTGAATTGCAACCAAACCAAAATCTGAGCCACCATCGCTCCAGCGAACTGAGCTAGGATATATGGGAATACTGAAGCCCAAGGCAAGTCACCTTTTAAGGCTACACCAAGCGTCACAGCTGGGTTTAAGTGTGCAGGACTAAGTTTGCCAGATACAAAGACGGCAACCGCAACGGCGATCCCCCATCCCATCGTGATGACGATCCACCCTGAATTGTTACTCTTGGTTTTAGGAAGAACCACACCTGCTACAACACCATTTCCTAGGAGGATAAGGATTAAGGTCCCCAAAAATTCTCCAAATAATTCTTTCATCATATCGTTGTCTCCATTTAAAAGAAGGAAAGAGAAGGCAAGGAAGGCTTGCCTCCCTCTCTTCTAGTTTTTCTTAATTTTTTAATGCCGCTAGATCATTTTGAGCAAGAGCTGCTTCAACATCCGTACGGTAGGCTGCTTTTTCTTCTTCTGACCAATCATAGAATCGTCCCATTTCATCCAGAACTGGCTCCACAATGCTATCCAAACTATCACGCATAAAGAGCATGTGGTTGGTACGGCGAAGGAGGAAGTCAACTGGGCTCAGAGCCAACTCATTGCGCATTGCATAGTGAAGGGACAAGGTATCTGCCAAGCTGAGTCCTGGCGCTTGTTCCAAGCTGTGAGCAAGGGCAAAGACTTTCGGTGCATTTGAACCGTAGAGATTTGCTAGGTAATGAGCTTCCTTGCTATCCAAGCCACGTGACACTCCAAGTTGCGCAAAGGCTTCAATTTCTGAGTCCACATTTGCTGGGTTCAATTCTCCACCTGAAACTGGATAAGTCTTAGAATTGATGAGTTTAAAGCTACGGTCAAATTCTGCTTTGAGGATATCAACCACGCGCTCCATAGCCCCTTCAGCCATCTTACGGTAGTCTGTGATTTTACCACCAGCAAGGGTCAAGAGGCCATTGTCATCACGGTCCAAGCTTGAACCACGTGAAACTGCAGATGGGTCCAAATGTTTCTCAGATGTGCTGCTTTCAAGCTTGCTAACAGCAGATTCAACATCTTCACGCGTTTTTTCTTTCGATAGATAAGCTTCGACAGTCGCAATCAAGCTGTTAAAGCTTTCGTCGCTAATGGTACCGTTATTTCCGCCGTTGTAGTCAGAAGCGCTATTGCCTGCGATCAATGGACGAAGACCAGCCCAGCTACTTTCGATATCATCAATGGTGATATTTGCTTCTGGGAAGCGGTTGTTGACAATATCAAGTAGATAATCCACATCTTCCTGCGTCACTTTTGGATGTTCCAAATCACCTGTGTAGTCTGTATCGGTTGTCCCAAAGTAGGTCTTGTTTTCACGTGGGAGAACAAAGACCATACGACCATCTCCCAAACCTGTGTCAAAGTAAACTGGCTGTGAAACCTTGATCTTACTTGAATCCACTACCAAGTGAACTCCCTTGGTTGGACGCATTTGTGAGAATTGCGTTCCCTTATTAGACAGATTGCGTACCTTGTCGCTCCATGGACCTGTCGTGTTGATAACCAAACGAGCCTTGATTTCAAAGACTTGGTCTGTCAACAAATCACGAGCTACAACACCTGTAATCTTGCCACTTTCGTCAAAGAGGAAACCTTCTGCCCTAACGTGGTTGGCAATGAGGGCACCATCTTGATTGGCACGTTTAATGTTTTCAATCACGAGACGCGCATCATTGTTACGGAAGTCAAGGTAAACCCCACCTCCTACCAAGCCTTCTTTTTTCAAGTTTGGCTGGCGTTCCAAGACTTCTTCTTTGCTCAAGACCTTGTTAGCAGCTGGCGTGTTGCTAACACCTGCCAAAAGGTCGTATAAGTCCATGGCTACTTTGAGACGGAAGAGGCTAAAGGTCGCTCCATCTTCATCGTAAACTGGCAAGAGCATTGGATCTGGTTTTGGAATATGTGGAGCGATTTGTTGGACTACTGCACGTTCAGAAACTGTATCTGATACCACTTCCACGTCAAATTGTTTGAGGTAACGCAGACCTCCGTGGACCAGTTTAGTCGAACGGCTAGAAGTCCCTTCTGCAAAGTCCTGCATTTCAATCAAACCAGTGTCAAGACCACTGGCTGCAGCCTGCAAAGCTACACCAGCTCCTGTAATCCCTCCACCAATAATCAAGAGATCCAAGGTACGTTCCTGCATTTTTTTAATTGACAATTCACGTGTTTTCTTTGAAAATTCCATATTTACACACTTTCTAACTGAGTCGCTTTATTCTTTCAGTATTAGTCATCGATTTCCGCAAAGACTTGCGTTGCTTTCACAGCCTTCTTCCAGCCCTTATAGAGTTGTTCCTTGCGCGATTCGTTCATCGATGGCTCAAAGAGTTCTCCTGTCTCGTTCAAGAGTTTCAACTCATCCAAGTTCTTCCAGTAGCCCACTGACAATCCTGCCAGGAAGGCTGCACCTAGGGCAGTTGTTTCCAAGTTTTTAGCGCGTGCGATATCAATTCCCAAGATGTCAGCTTGGAACTGCATGAGGAAGTTGTTCATGGCTGCACCACCATCTACCTTCAAGACTTGGATAGCTGTCTGCGCATCCACTTGCATGGTGTCGATGATGTCACGTACTTGATAAGCGATAGATTGCAAAGTCGCCTTGATAAAGTCTTCTTTAGTTGTTCCACGAGTCAAGCCAAAGACAGATCCTCGAGCATTTTGGTTCCAGTATGGTGCCCCTAGACCTGTAAAGGCAGGTACGACATAAACTTCGTCATTATTGTGAGAATTGAGAGCATATTTTTCAGACTCTGGTGAGTTTTCCACCATGCGAAGACCGTCACGAAGCCATTGAATGGCACTTCCTGCGATGAAGATAGAACCTTCCAAAGCATAGTAAACCTTGCCGTTAATACCATAACCAATCGTTGTCAAGAGGTTGTTTTCAGACAACTGCATCTCTTCACCAGTGTTCATGATGATGAAGGAACCAGTTCCGTAAGTATTCTTAACCATGCCAGGCTCAAAAGCTAACTGTCCAAAGAGAGCTGCCTGCTGGTCACCAGCCATACCAGAGATTGGCACTTCTCCACCGTAGAAATGGAATGGAGCTGTCTTGCCGTAGATTTCAGAGTTAGAACGAACCTCTGGAAGCATAGCCTTAGGAATATTGAGGATTTCCAAAATCTCATCATCCCATTTAAGATCCTTGATGTTATAAAGCATGGTACGGGCTGCGTTTGAGTAGTCGGTCACGTGAGCTGCACCGTCAGTCAATTTCCAAACCAGCCAAGTATCAATTGTACCAAAGAGCAATTCACCCTTTTCAGCTCGCTCTTGAGCACCTTCTACATGGTCTAAAATCCAACGAACCTTGGTAGCAGAGAAGTAAGCATCAATGATCAAACCAGTCTTTTCATGGAATTTTTCCACATAACCTTGGCTTTTTAGTTGTTCAGCTAGAGGAGCAGTTTGGCGTGATTGCCAAACGATAGCATTGTAGATAGGGAGCCCTGTTTTCTTATCCCAGACGACAGTAGTTTCACGTTGGTTGGTAATTCCGATTGCCTCGATTTGACTTGGTTTCACACCACTTTCGATGAAAGCACCTGCAATAACTGACTGAACCGAGTTCCAAATTTCATTGGCGTTGTGCTCTACCCAACCTGCTTGAGGGAAAATCTGAGTGAACTCTTTTTGACTCGAGCTGACCTTTTCTCCTTTTTTGTTAAAAATGATGGCACGAGAACTAGTTGTTCCTTGGTCAATAGCCATGATGTATTTTTCTTGTGACATGTGCTGTCCTCCTGATAAAATCTTGAGGGGGTTCCCCTTTACAGTAACTAGTATACAAAATAAAGCGCTTTCTTGTTTATCAATTTTTTTAAAATTTTAAAAAAAAGTGAGGAGATTGTGCGAATTTCACAAAAAAGACCTGAAAATTCAGGCCTTTTAGGCAAAGAGCATCTGACGAATCTTCGCCAAATCTTCCATATCCAAATCATTTTTCAAATAGTAGACGGGTGTTTGTTCTTTCTTATGAATCGGGTTGTTGGTAACCAGCAAGTCATAATGACGAGTACGGTCATAGGCTTCGATGCTAATGAAGCGATTGTACTCCAAATATCGTTTTAAAAGGGCCGACATTCTCGAAAAAACAAGGAAGCCTGCTGTTAGATCTAGCCCTATTCTCAGATGTTTTCCTATATTTTCTGCCATATACTCCATCAACTGAAGCCATTCCCAGAGGATTTTCTTATCCAAATCCGTCCCCTGATGAAAGGCTGGCAAGGTGGCAAAAATTTTCTGAGCAATATTTCGAAAGTCATGCTCCATCAGCAAATAAGGGTGCCGATGCTCAATCTGATACTTGTAGCGATCTTGCAAGATATAGCCCTTGTAGAGATAAACTTGACCACAAAGCTGACTCAGTTCATAGGTGACATGGTCCTCTGTATAGTCCCCCAGCAGCTCCTCCTTCTTCATTTCCTGGATTATTTGTGTCAGTAAAGCCGCAAGTTCTCCCCCAAATCCAAGAATATACTCCATAGTATGAAGGGGCAAGATACGATGGGAAAGGAGAAACGAAAAGAAAATCATCATCTCCCCATCCTCAGTTCCTAGAGGAATGTGCTGCCCACCAAAAAAAGAAGAAGCCTTGCCAAGTAGACGAATGTAGAAAATATTGTCAAAATACCCTCGCATTTTTTCTTCTATGACTTGAAACTGACAGGCGTTAACCCGAAGGCGCTGTTGACTGATATGATTCCAGAGAACCAAGTCCAATTTCTGACCCGAAGACAAGCTAGAACCGCAGATTTCTTCTAGGGTAGCAATATCCTGCTTTCTCTCCGCTTTCTGCATATGACTTTCCCACTCCTGACTGGACCAGACCTTGCGGAAAAGGCAGAAATAAAAGTAACGAATCTGATGCTCTGGACCTCGCCAACGACCATTTTGGATGGATAAGTCAAACTCTGACAAAATATGATTTAGACTAGCTAAGTGACGACCAAGCGTGGCCTCGCTAATCATCAATTCTTGAGCCAGTTGATGGGCTAGGAACTGTTGGTGATAGAGAAGGTAAACCAAAATTTGGTACTTAATGGCATTATCTAGAAACAAGCTCCGAATCTCTCTCCCCTTGGTAGCTGCACCAATCGACAAACGCAGATTTTCATCTTCCAAGTGGATGGTCAGCTCTAGTCCTCTTTCCAAGGCATTTTCGTTAATCAGAGAGATATACTTGGTTAAGGTCGCCTTTGAAAATCCTGTTTCTTCCATGGCTTTCTTGACTGTTGTCTGCGAATCTTGTAATAGAAAGGAAAGGACTAAAAATTGACCAGATTCGGCTTTTTCCATCAAATCACCTAAATACATTTGTTACCCCTTTCATTTTCTCCTACAAGCATAGCATAAATCTTTCAAATGCGGAAATAATCTGTTTTTCATTTTATTTTAAAGCTAATTTCCTCGTCATTATTCCTCAGAAACAGCAAACACACGGCTCCCCCTTTGAGCATTTTTATGCTAAAATAGTAGCTATGGATAAAATTATTAAAACAATATCAGAAAGCGGAGCCTTTCGTGCTTTTGTCCTTGATAGCACTGAAACCGTCCGCACTGCTCAAGAAAAACATCAAACCCAAGCCAGTTCAACCGTCGCACTTGGTCGCACCCTTATCGCTAGCCAAATTCTCGCAGCCAATGAAAAAGGAAATACTAAACTAACAGTTAAAGTTCTGGGAACCAGCTCTCTCGGTGCCATCATCACAGTCGCAGATACCAAGGGCAATGTTAAAGGCTACGTTCAAAATCCAGGTGTTGACATCAAAAAGACCACAACAGGTGAAGTCCTAGTCGGACCTTTTGTCGGCAATGGCCAATTTCTCGTTATCACAGACTACGGCACTGGAAATCCTTACAACTCCATGACTCCTCTCATCTCTGGAGAAATCGGTGAAGACTTGGCCTACTACCTGACTGAAAGCCAACAAACCCCTTCAGCAGTCGGCCTCAATGTTCTTTTAGACAAAGACGACAAGGTCGAAGTTGCCGGTGGTTTTCTTCTCCAAGTATTGCCAGGAGCCAAGGAAGAGGAGATTGCTCGCTTTGAAAAACGCATCCAAGAAATGCCAGCTATCTCGACACTTCTTGAAAGCGACGACCATATCGAAGCCCTTCTCAAGGCCATCTACGGTGACGAGGCTTACAAACGCCTATCTGAAGAAGAAATCCGTTTCCAATGTGACTGTAGCAAAGATCGTTTTATGAACGCTCTTGCCAGCCTTCCAAATTCAGACCTTGAAGAAATGAAAGAGGAAGACCACGGGGCAGAAATCACTTGTCAATTCTGCCAAACAACTTATAACTTTGATGAAAACGACCTGGAGGAACTCATTCGTGACAAATCTTAATACACCTTTTATGATTGGCAATGTTGAGATTCCCAATCGTACTGTTTTAGCACCCATGGCTGGTGTCACCAACTCAGCATTTCGTACCATCGCAAAAGAGCTCGGAGCTGGACTCGTTGTAATGGAGATGGTCTCTGACAAGGGAATCCAATACAATAACGAAAAAACTCTTCACATGCTTCATATCGATGAAGGAGAAAATCCGGTTTCTATCCAACTCTTTGGTAGCGACGAAGATAGTCTCGCCCGCGCAGCAGAATTCATTCAAGAAAACACCAAGACTGATATCGTCGATATCAACATGGGCTGTCCAGTTAACAAAATCGTGAAGAACGAAGCTGGTGCTATGTGGCTCAAGGACCCAGATAAGATCTACTCTATTATCAACAAGGTCCAATCTGTCCTTGATATACCCCTCACTGTCAAAATGCGCACTGGCTGGTCTGATTCATCCCTAGCCGTGGAGAATGCCCTAGCTGCTGAGGCTGCTGGTGTCTCTGCCCTCGCCATGCACGGTCGTACACGTGAACAAATGTATACTGGTCACGCTGACCTTGAGACCTTGCACGACGTAGCCCAAGTCCTAACCAAGATTCCATTTATCGCCAACGGTGACATCCGTACGGTCCAAGAAGCCAAACAGCGTATCGAAGAAGTCGGGGCTGACGCTGTTATGATTGGTCGCGCTGCCATGGGAAACCCCTACCTCTTCAACCAGATCAATCACTATTTTGAAACAGGAGAAATTCTCCCTGACTTGACTTTCGAAGACAAGATGAAAATTGCCTACGAACATTTGAAACGCTTGATTAACCTCAAAGGAGAAAACGTAGCCGTTCGTGAATTCCGCGGCCTCGCTCCTCACTACCTTCGGGGAACATCTGGCGCTGCCAAACTTCGTGGAGCCATTTCACAAGCTAACACCCTAGCAGAGATTGAAGCCCTCTTGCAATTAGACAAAGCATAATACACAAAAAAACCGTAACTCGCTTGAGTTTACGGTTTTTTTATCCTAGGAAATCCTAGATACTATTATTGAATCAAGGCAACGCTCGAAACTTTACCATCCGCACCTGTTGTAATTTGAATGATTTTTCCACCACCGATTTTGGCATTATACTTGCCATCATCAAGTGTGTAAGAGTAGCCTCTGATAGAATAGTTTTCTTTCTTTCCATCTGCAGTTTCTACTGTAAATTGGCCTCCTGATGAAACTGTAATAGTTTCGCCATTAGCTCCCTTCCAGTTGCCTGCAGCTGCTGAGAAATCACCATCCACCATGGTTAAAACACCCTTGTAGCGTTTGTTGTGTTCTGCTTGCTTGTCTTGAAGTTTGCGGTCAGTTGTTGGATCATAGCTTGACTGGTTAGACTGGTCTTGAGAGCCTTGCTGAGTTGATGGTGCCTGAGATGGGGCTTGTTGACTAGGAGCTGCTTGTTCTTGTCTTGATTCAGGTGCTGGTTTCGCTTGTGACTGATCTGCCGTTGTAGAAGACTGACCAGAAGATGCCTGAGCCTTTTCAGATGAAGCTGAGCTTGAAGATTTTTGAGTCTTGCTTTCTTTACTAGAAGAAGCCGCTTTGGAACTTGATGACTGACTTGTTTTTGCAGAGCTGCTAGTTTGAGTGGTTTCATTTTTATTTCCACAAGCTCCCAGTAGCAAGGTAGAAGCCAATACAGTCGCTGCCATCAATTTGATATAGGTTTTCTTTTTCATTTTTCTACTCCTTTGTAACATCCTTGAAATGTTAAGAAATCTTTTTGTAATATAATTGTAACATTGGACTTTGAATCTGTCAACTATTTAGAGAAACTATTTTAAAAAATTTCTCTCTACTATTTCTATTCGTAATTGAAACGAAAAAATAGAAAAATTCTTAGATTAGAGTCCTATTTTTTGTATCGCTCTTGTGTAATCGCTTGCATTGTGTTAGACAAAGGAATATAATAACATTGAAATAGAATATAGGAGGTGCACTCTTATGCTAAATAAGTATTACAAGTATCTTCCTTGGTTGATTTTGGGAGCTATTGGCTCTTATCAATCAGCCACTTACTATGCGCGAACTGCATTTGATGTCTTCTATCTGACTGCAATCTTTATGATTGTCTACATCGCTTTGTTATTTTTACATGAGAACTATCTCAAGTATCGATATAAAGACTTCTTTACTCACATGTTGAGTAATCCTAAGAAAGATAGCCATTCATAAAAAATGATGATAAATAAAGAGGTCGGGAACTTTTCCCGACCTCGCTTTTTATTTCAATCGATAGGTTTTTCTTGGTTTCTTTTTAGGAACTCGTTTGAGTCCGACTTCTTCTACATATTCGCCGTATTTTACGAGAAAGTTATTGCTGACGATTGGGCGACCTGGGTTGATGAGATTGACCAGTTCAGTCCCTTCATAGACAGTGAACTCCTCCTCTAGCAGATAAAGGAAGGTAGGATTCCAGTCAAGTCGCCCTTGGATTCGTTTGATGGATTCTTGGATAATGGCATAATGGTCAAAGGCGAAGGCTCTCTCCTCCAACTCTACTCCCTCTAAGAAGCACTTGCCCGTCTGAAAATCCACATCTACAAAAACCACATCCTTGGCATCGTCTCCAGCCTGAACGAGGTCTAAGGCACGACTAGGCAGGTACACCAAGTGGGCAATGGTCACCGTCCAGCCCCGTGGATCACGACCGGGGGTCGATACGGTCATCAATTGCTCGATTTTTTCCAAAGGAAGATCGAGATTGACTTCTTCTCTCACTTCGCGCTGACAGGCATGTGCAGCATCTTCTCCCTTGTCCATAAAGCCTCCAACCAGAGCCAAACAGTTTTGATAAGGGTGGGCCTTGCGACGGATCAGTAAGAGCTTGATCTTTCCTTCGACAAAGCAGTAGGCCACCATATCTACTGTCACACTTGGTTTTTCATATTGAGGGAGTTCCTGCTTGTAGTACCAATCCAAAAACTCCTCCTGACTGGCATGGATTTCAAAATATTCTTTTTCCGTCATCCCTGTTGGAATCTTCGTATCTACCATTTTAAACCTCCTTTCGAACTGCCTTGGTCCATTGGTACCATCCCACTAGACTGTTGAGTGTGTAAACCCAGTACATCCCTTGGATGTGGATATTTTCACCCCACCAGAGGTAGATACTAAAGAGATTGGTTGCAATCCAGAAAATCCATTGCTCACGGTAGAGACGTGTCATCAAGAGCTGACCAACACCATTGGTCGCATCGGTTACACTATCACGGAAAGGGCGAGCACTATGGATACTTTGGTAAGCCAAGCCCATGCCAATCCAGATGATGGCAGTCAAGGCCAAGTACTTGAGCCAGTCAAGTACAGATAATTTCTTAGCTTCAAAGTGGGATTCTTCTGGTTTTCCTTGGTCATTGATACGATTGGACAACCAAGCATAGAGACCAATCGGCTGCATGACAAAGAAGTAAACGGTCGTCAAGACTTCGCCATAAAAAGTTGCATTCATGGCCAAAATCAAATAGATAGCCGAGTTAATAGCCCCAAAGAGATAATTGCTTGCGCGCCCTTCTGCTACCAATATAACACAGACAATCCCAGTCCAGGATGCAAACAAGCTCAGCCAGTCATGACTTTCCGTATTTTGAGTGAATTCCAAGATTAAGGGAACACTTGACAAGGCGATGAGATACAACCACTGAAAAAGACTACGGCCGACAAAGAGATCTTTCCAGAGCAAACGCATGGTTCCTGCAAAACCAATCTTGTGAGCTTCTGCATGGACATTTTTAAAATTTTCGATAAATTGTGTGATTTTTTTAGTTACTGTTTTCATAATTTTCTCCTAATCTGCTTGGTAAATGGCATCGATAGCCACTTTTGCTGCTTCATAATTCCCTAGATAATCCTCCGCTAGATAAACTAGTGGAATGTTGGTTAAGTATCGCTCTCTCATCTGGTCCAAATGCTGGGAAAAACTGTGACGAATGTGGTCTTCTGCCATGGTCATATCTCTAAATCCGTCATTGACATAGGAACCGACAGGTTGCACAAAGAGAATCAAGTCCCATTTTTCCTTAGCCAAGATCGAAACAAAAAGATTGTCAAAGGTTTCTCCTGATAAGTCCTCTTGAGCCTCAGCCTCCATGTAATAATCATAGTAGCCCTTGGTTACTAAGGAGTTGGTGTCAGCTATCACTAGGCCTCGATTGGCATTGCTATCGATTAGTTTTGAGGTCTGGTCATACTGCCCTAAAAGGAGATAATAATAATCCTTTGGGGTCAATTCATCGTCGCGGACATTGTTTTTGATCTGGTACTCACGCGCGTATTCCAGACTAACGGGCGCATCGTAATACCTTGCCAAATCCTTGGCTAGAGTAGTCTTCCCATTGCTGGCACTTCCCATAATCAACACTTTCTTGGTGAACTGACGACGGAAGGGCTGAGCGATGTATTTCCAATATTTGCTTGGATTTTCTCGAATCATAGTCGCTGAGATACCAAACTTTCTTTCTTGCAAGACGGTGCCAAATCCACGTCTAGATAGCTCTTGCTGGTATTCATCTTCTCCCACAAAAAAAGTCAATTCTTGCTGGGTTTCATCATAGGAAATCTCCGCTAACATCTGGTCCAACCACTCCTGCCAACCCATAGGGTAACGGGGAAGGTTGGTCTCATCCAGCTTGCAGACAGAGGTCAACTCATCGTCACGAAAAGCCTCTCTGATATAGCGAAACCTTTTTTGAAGAGTTAAGCCTATCTGCTCCCCTCGGTCTCCCTCGTATCCTGAAACGACTACCCAGACCTGGTCACACTGACGCTTCGCTCGCTGGATCAGATCGATATGCCCTTGATGGAGAGGGGCAAAGGTCCCAAATACCACTGCTGTTTTCTTTTTCATAAATGTTTTACCTTTTTATAATTTTCGATATTTTTATTTTCTATGTTTTTATTATATACTATATTTTTGTTTTGTCAATAGTTTTTTATCATTTTTTATAAAAAAGTAGCAAAAAAGAATCAGGATTACTCCTGATTCTCCATTTTTAAGCAATATCAAATTTTAATTGACCAGCTTTGACACCGATTTTGAGGGTCTTGCCTGCTACCAGTTCTCCCTTGAGGAGGAGTTCTGCTAGCTTGTCTTCCACTTCTGTTTGCAGAGTTCTGCGAAGTGGACGGGCACCCATTTCTGGATTGTAACCGTGACTAGCTAGCAACTTCAGTGCCGAAGCTTGTAGTTTCAAGTCGATACCCTTCTCTGCCAGGCTAGCAATCAATGGTTTCACCATGATCTTGACAATTTCCTGCATGTGTTCACTATCCAAGCTATGGAAGACCACCTTTTCATCAATACGGTTGATAAACTCAGGTCGATAAGCTTTTTTCAACTCTTCGAAGATGCGTTTTTCCATATTCTCCTGGTCAAAACGAATGTCCTTGGCCCCAAAACCAACTGTCTTGTCATCACGAAGGGCTGTCGCACCAAGGTTTGACGTCATGATGATGATGGTATTTGAAAAGTCAACCTTACGCCCCTTGCTATCTGTCAAGACACCATCGTCCAGAACCTGCAAGAGGACATTAAAGATGTCTGGGTGGGCCTTTTCTACCTCGTCAAAGAGAAGCACTAAGTAAGGTTTGTTGCGAACCTTCTCGGTCAACTCCCCACCTTCTTCGTAGCCTACATAGCCAGGAGGGGCTCCATTGAGACGGCTAGCTGCGAATTTCTCCATATACTCACTCATATCAAAGCGGATAAGGGCTGATTCGTCATCAAAGAGGACTTCTGCCAATGCCTTGGCCAATTCGGTCTTCCCGACACCCGTCGGTCCTAGGAACATAAAGGAACCAATCGGACGCTTGTGGCTGCGAATTCCTGACTGGTTGCGGCGAATGGCACGGCTAATACTTGAAACAGCTTGATCTTGACCGATGACACGTTTGTGCAGTTCCGCTTCGAGGTTAAGGTACTTCTTAGCATCTGTTTGCGTCAGTTTTTGGACTGGAATCCCTGACAAGCGACTCAAAGTAGTCAGGATTTCAGTCTCTGTTACCAAGTCTTTATAGACAGGGACTTCCTGCTCTTTTGCGATTAGCTGGGCTGCTTGTTTCCACTTGCCATCCATCAAGGCCTTGTCAGCTGGACTCAAGTCAGATTCGTCTGCTTTCACATGCTTGGATTTGTTTTGCACAGTTGCTGCCGCCTCATCCAAGAGGTCGATAGCAGAGTCTGGCAAGTGACGACTGGTCAAGTAACGATGTGCCATCTTAACAGCTGTTTCGACAGCTTCATCTGTGATTTTCACACGATGGTGTTTCTCATAGGTAGCCTTCAACCCTTGCAGAATAGTCATGCTATCAGCTAAACTTGGCTCTTCAATCGTCACTTTGGCAAAACGACGAGAAAGGGCAGCATCTTTTTCGATGTGTTTTTGATATTCTTCCTGAGTGGTTGCACCAACCGTTCTCAAAGTTCCACGAGCCAAGGCTGGCTTCAAGATATTGGCCGCATCCAGCGTCGAATCAATACCACTACCAGAACCCATGATGGTGTGGAGTTCATCGATAAAGAGGATTACTTTGCCATCTTCCTCGATATCCTTGATGATATTGTTCATGCGCTCTTCAAAATCTCCACGGAAACGTGTCCCCGCAACAACATTCATCAAATCAAGCTCCAAAACGCGCATCTTGGCCATTTCCGCAGGTACATCCCCACTAGCAATACGCTGGGCAAGGCCAAGGGCCAGAGCTGTTTTCCCGACACCAGCATCTCCAACCAAGACAGGATTGTTCTTGGTCTTTCGACTCAAAATCTGAATCATACGTGAGATTTCCTTGTCTCGACCGATAACTGGCTCTAACTTGCCAGAGCGCGCTTGCTCCGTCAGGTCATGCGTGTAGTCCTCTAGACCGCCACTTGGATTCTGAGGCATGCCCATCATATTGGCCATGGAATTTTGCTTGTCAGTTACTGTGCGATGACGTTGACGCAAAGCCTTGAGATCTTCTCTTGTCCATCCTGCACGTTCTTCTAGATTGCGACGAAGAGCAGCAATTCTGACCTGATCTTTCTGGTCTTCATAAGAAAAGCCTGCTCTCTCCAAGATGCGAGTTGCCAAGGCATTGCCGTCATGCAAGATTGCATAGAGAACATGCTCTGTCCCTAGCACCTTTGCGTGGACCACTGAGGCTACATACTCTGCTTCTGCAAAGAGAACCTCCAAACGATGGGAAAAGGGTAATTCCGTAAAGGTTTCATCTTGGCTATAGTCCGTTTCAGTCAGTTCCAACGCAACCTCTTCTAAACGGTCCATTTCATAAGGATAATCGTTTAAAGTCGCACCTGCCACACTGTAACTGTGATTGGACATGGCAATCAACAAGTGCCAAGACTCTAAGTAACGAGCTCCAAAATGGCTCGCAACCATGTAGGCACTTTCGATACATTCATTCAATGCTTTTGAATAGTTCATCTTACTTCTCTTTTCTATCTACCTCTTGTAATAGCTGTCGGAGCATATTGGCACGGACAACTGAGGATTCTTCTCCTAGGACACGATCTGTTGCTACTGAAGTCAGCAAGGTCATTTCCTGCTTGGTCATCAAGTCCTGCTCCACCAAAAGCTGGAGAATATCCTCATAAATCTCCTGACTAACTCGCTCTCCGATTGAATAAAGCAAATCGCGTAGCATCTCGTGATGATTGGAAAACTCAATACGCCCTATGCGAATGTAACCTCCACCACCTCGTTTACTCTCAACTAAGTAACCTCTACTTTCCGTAAAGCGGGTCTTGATGACATAGTTGATCTGGCTCGGTACAACCTGGAAGGTATCTGCCAACTGGCTCCGCTGCAATTCCACGATACCAGATTGGTCTAAAATCGCCTTGATATAGGCTTCGATATGATCTGATGTATTTTTAAATCTCATAGTAAATCAAACTCCTTCTTTGAACCTTGACTATCTTTGACTATTATACCGAAATTTTTGATTTTTTTAAAGGAAAAGGGAACGAGTAAAATAAAATATTGTGAGATCTTCAACTTTAACCGCCTTCATTAGACAGTTTACATCTTGTGGAGTGATATAAACTAATAGTCTCAAAACAAAAAAGCCCCTAGAAAACGAATTTTCTAGAGACTTTCTCTATCAAGTTTAAGAGAGAAGTAGAATTCTCACTTACCAAGTTTCATGTTTCTTCTACAAAAGCTTAAGCTTTACGTTTTACGAAGAATACCAATCCGCTCAATGCCAATACTACAAATCCAATTGCTGAGAAGATAGATGTTGCTTCACCTGTGTTTGGAAGTTCAGCTTTATCTTTAGTCTCAGTAGCTGGAGGTGTTGGTTTTGAATCCTCTTTTTGTCCTGGATCATTTGGTTTTGTTCCTGGTTCATTTGGATCTGGCGTTGGGTTTGGATTTGGTGCTGGGTTTGGATCCGGTGTTGGGTTTGGATTTGGTGCTGGGTTTGG